>JBCCIM010000174.1 GCA_039111535.1 Bacteroidota bacterium
AGGTATGAGACAAATCACCTTAAACTTTCAACTTTTAACCTTATAACCGCAAACCCATAGGTTTGCCTTTAGAAACCAACACCGAGGCTTAGCATCCAGACATTCACGCGCGCGTCACCGCCGGTGTCGATGGAGACACCCTGGACTTCGTACGTGCGGCTGGTAAAGTCGGTGAGGCCAAAACTGTAGCGAATATGGGGGTAAAATGTGAGGCCTGAAAAGGGTAAACTAATAGCAACCCCAAGGCCCGCGCTGGCGCCCATCGTGAATGACTGCAAATCTTCTTCGAGCGCAAGCGGTGCATCGGTAGCATTAAGGAGCCGAAATTCGGGACCGGCAAATACGTAGGGTTTAAAGCCCCCTACTCCAATTGAAAAATTGATATCAACCGGTATGGTTACGTAAGTGACATCGAATGCATCTTCAGACAGAAACGAAGCACCTTTGAAGAGTGCGCCGGCATTTAGATAGTAGGCAGCCGGACGAATACTGAGCGGCCCGAGGCCGATATCCAGAAAAGCGCCGGCGTGGAACGCCGTGGCATTGTCAAAACTAACCAGGCTGCCATTGGCCTGAATCTCATTAAGAGATGCGAAATTGGCCCCGCCAATCACACCAAATTGAATTTGTGAATGGGCGGTCTGCGTAAACAGAAACAGGGCAAAAACACTGGAAAACACGTGTAATGATACCCGGGGCATCCGTGGGTAAGTCATAATTAAAAAGATGATTGCATGAGATGGGCTGCAATAAAAATGTTCTATATGCCAATTTCATACCGGGAATGCGTTGCCGGAGAATTGCCAAAACGCTATTCATCAATCCGGGGCCTTGCAGTTTATGAAGATCCTGTAACGCTCTCGACAAATTTGTGCATTGCCCTTTGCTTTCTGTAAGAAACCACTTACCTTCACACTGTCTTCACAAGAGCCCCTTCCGAGCAAACAAACTATGGTCTCGCCCTGCGAACCAATCCGCAGCTAAGGAAGCGTTGAGACTTGTAAAGACCCAGGCCTGGCTTTTTGCCGGGCTTTTTTGTTTACCTCATTTTCTGGGCCGGGGCGCAAATTTGCTGGATTCATCTACGTCCACCGCCTATCTTGCGGGAATCGCTTTAAATTAAGTACGCTCGTATGCAAGATTCCCGCCTGCGATGGACCCTGGGCACCCTGATTAGCCTGCTCGTCCTGACCACCGTATTGTTTTTTTACCCCGACGCGCACGTATCCAAAGTAGCGCCTCACCCTGATTACCCCTCCATCCTGCAAAGCACAGCGCAATACGATAGCACTGGTGCATGGCTCGCTGTCATATTTGGATTGATGCTCATTGCGGTGATGACGCTCACTATGCTCGTTGGCCTCAACCGGCCCAATCACAAAAGCAAATTTGCAAAGGTGTTGCTGCGGGTTGTAGTGGTCTACGCGCTTGTCTGGGTGTGCATTAAACTGGCCAATGACAGCTACATGGCCGGCAACAGCAACATCATTATTGGCGGCTTTCCGTTGCCTACGGCCCTGCTCATGTATGGCATGGGCATTTTCCCGCTGGTCATGCTGCCCTTCTACTACAGATTTTTTGACCGGGATATTTACAGCGACGCAGACCAGGAGGAATTTGAGGCAATCCTCAAGAAGTACAATGCGGGAGGGGAAAAATAGCCATGTCGAGAGATGTAATTATTCTGGCGTCCATTGGCGTCTACCTTTTTGTTTGCATTGTGATAGGGATCTGGGCGTTGCGACGCACAAATTCGTCCAGTGAGTTTTTTATGGCCGGCCGAAGCCTCGGCGTATTCCTTACTGCTTTTGCCGTCTTCTCAAGCACAATGAGCGGATTTGGATTTGTTGGTGGCCCCGGACTCGTTTACAGTATGGGTACCAGTTCATTCTGGATCATCTGCAGCGGCAGCCTCGGCTACCTGTTAGCCTTTACTGTGCTTTCCAAAAAACTGCGCCTGATCGGCGAGCTTCGCGACTGCGTTTCCCTGCCCGACGTCGTGGCGGCCCGCTACAATAGCAACTCCGTTCGTGCATGGATTGCCGTTGCCATTATCCTGGGTGTAATGGGGTATTTAGCCACGCAAATCCTTGCGATGTCGATTGTCCTAAAAGACATCCTGAACCAATCGGGCTTTTTTGGTGAAATGAGCCTTGAGCAATGCATGGCTATTTCCTGCGCTGTGCTTGTTTTCTATTCGGTTACCGGCGGCATTGTAGCCTCCGTGTATACAGACTTGATCCAGGGTGCCATTATGATTGTGGCAGCGATGCTCGTTTTCCTCACCGTGTTGTTTACTTTTGATGGCGGCTTTACAGAAATGAGTGGCATCATTAAAGCCGACGACGCCGCAGCCATCGGGCCCTGGGGGACCATGGGCATGATTGGCTGTATTTCCTGGATGTTTGTGTTCAGTGTCGGGGCGCTAGGCCAGCCCCATGTCATGACAAAAATCATGATGAACAAAAAGGTGTCGGATGCCAAGCATATCCTGCCCATGTCTATTTTTGGTTACCTGACCACGGCCCTGCTGTGGATTGGGATTGGCCTCGTCATGCGTGCGCTGGTGCTGAGTGGCGGACATCCGGTTTTGAGCAGCCCTGATGAAGCAGCGTCCCAATTCCTGCAAAACTACGCCCACCCGTTGCTGGCAGGGATAGTATTTGCCGGTTTGTTTGCAGCCATTATGTCGACAGCCGATGGCTTCCTCAACATTGGCACCGCTGCCATAGTACACGACCTACCCAAAGCCATCAAAGGCAAATTGCTAAAGAATGAGCTCGGTTGGGCCAGAATTGTTACGGTCATCCTCGCCGTTGTTGCTTCAGTTTTTGCGTTGTACACAGGTGACCTGGTTGCGCTGCTCGGCGCCTTCGGCTGGGGTACTTTTGCTGCTGCCATTGTGCCTGTTGTTGCCTTTGGGCTCAACTGGAAACGTGCAACGGCTCTCGCCGCAAATGTTGCTGTAATCTCAAGCCTGGTGATTAACTTTACCGTAAAGGTGGGTAAAATCAGCATGCCGTACAACATCGATGTGGGTGCATTCGCCCTCATTGTTTCTCTGACCTTGTTCATCAGCATTTCGATGCTGAGTACACCGAAGGAGATAGATCCGGATGTTGAGGCCGTGATGGATCTGTAGGGTGGTTTAAGGTTGTATGTTTAAGGGTAAAGGTTTGTTATGGGAAGTGCATTGAACTCGCGGATTACTACGGGGGATGAATACATTGAAAGCCTTCGGGGGCGAGGGCTGGAGGTTTATCTTTTTGGGGAGCAGGTTGAGGAGCCCGTTGACCATCCGATGATTCGGCCTTCGATCAATGCCCTGGCGCGGACGTACGACCTTGCGGTTGAGCACCCGGATATGGCATCAACGATCTCCCCGTTTACAGGGGAGCGGATCAGCCGCTTTTTGCATGTCAGCACCAGCACAGATGACCTGGTGCTTCAAAACAAAATGCAGCGCCGGCTCGGACAGTTGACCGGTACCTGCTTCCAACGCTGTGTGGGCATGGATGCCGTAAACAGCCTGCATTCGGTTACCTTCGAAATTGACGAAGCCCATCAGACGCCTTACCACCAACGCTTCCTCAATTTCCTCGAAGAAATGCACAGGCACAACTACGTCATTGGCGGCGCCATGACCGATGTAAAAGGTGACCGGAGCCTGGCACCACATGCGCAGGCTGACCCGGATGTGTTTGTCCACATAAGCCGGCGAACCGATGAAGGCGTGTACATCCGTGGCGCAAAAGCCCACCAGACAGGGTGCATCAACTCGCACTGGATGATTGTAATGCCCACGATGCGCCTTGGGGAGCAAGATACTGATTTTGCCATTGTTGGCGCGTTGCCCGTAGATACGCCGGGCATCACTTATATCTATGGCCGGCAATCGTGCGACACCCGCAGTATGGAAGGCGGCTCCATCGATGTTGGGAATGCACAATACGGCGGCCAGGAGGCCATGGTGATTTTTGACGACGTGTTCATCCCCAACCAATACATTTTTATGGATGGTGAATACACCTTTGCCTCCATGCTTGTTGAGCGGTTCACTACGTACCACCGCAGGAGCTATGTGTGCAAAAGTGGTGTCGGCGATGTGCTGATTGGTGCTGCTGCCACGGTGGCGGAATACAATGGCATTACACGGGCATCACATATCAAAGACAAGCTGGTTGAAATGACTCATTTGAACGAAACGGTCTATGCCAGTGGTATTGCCTCCTCGTATCAAGGCCACGAGACAAAGTCTGGCGCGTATATCTGCGATGATATGCTGTCCAATGTATGTAAACACCATGTGACCAAAATGCCGTATGAAATAGGTCGGCTCGCGCAGGATTTAGCAGGTGGATTGGTGGCGACCATGCCATCGGAAAAAGAACTGGATCACCCTAAAATTGGCGCACTGGTTAAAAAGTACCTGAAAGGCAAAGCGGACGTCCCAACAGAAGACCGGATGCGCATCCTGCGCCTCATCGAAAACATGACCCTCGGTAGGAACGCAGTGGGGTATCTGACTGAATCACTACACGGCGCCGGCTCCCCCCAGGCCCAGCGGATCCAAATTGGCCGGCAAATGCAACTGGAATACAAAAAAAGACTTGCGCAAGTACTGGCCGGCATCGAAGGACGGGACACCCTTATCGAGGAAATGACGGGCTATTTTGCACGCGTATTTGCCCTGCCCGGCGCAGCTGATGATTCGTAGTTGTCATGTTGCTACACCAATCACCTGATAAATTCTCCGGGAGCTTCAGGCCGATAAGGCCGGACAAAATCGAGCGCCAGTAACGCTGCCGGCGTATAGCCGCTATATCGCTTTACTTCTTTGATAAAGTGGTTCTGGTCGTAATAGCCATACTTTACGACATAATCAAACCAGTCGTGGCTTGTCCCTGTTGCGATCTCTTCCATCACATGTCTGAACCTGTTTAGCATCAGGAATTGTTTGGGTGACATGGCTGTTTCCTTTTTGAAATACCGCTCAAGCGAAGAGCAGGAAAAACCCGCGTGTTGTCGTAGTTCAGCCACTGACATAGCCGGACTCATTTCATCCCCTAAATCTGCCAACAGTCCATTCTTGCGCGCATCAAGCTGGTGCTTAAACCACGAATCAAGGATCTCTACCAGATGTCCCCCCTGGGTGGCAAACAGGGATTCACTTAGTATCTCGAGTGGAGCGCCAAACAATGCGGATGCAGAAACGATGGGTTGATGTATTAGTTGTTTTGCCGTGGCGCCGCAAAAAGGAAGCACTGCGGCCAACCCAAGCGGTTTAAATTTTACCAGGACCACCCGCTCTATTTTCTGGGGATCTACGATGATGCGTTCATCTACAAACGGAAACAATACGCTTCCCCGAATGATATGGCTTCGGCCTTTATATGACACCTGCAGTGATCCTTGCAGGCCAATTAGTAACTCTGGGCAAAGTGAAGGGAAGTCTACAAGCGCCGCTTTTGCCTGCGTGAAAGGGTCTACATTGTCAACCACCCAGTAGTAGTTGATGTAGGGCTTAAGAACAGATTCTTGTGGATATAGCCGGCGCATCGTTACAGATTGATCAATAACAGCTTTTACAAGCATTGACGCGCCGAAGTTACAGGTCCCCCTATACCTTGTTTGGATTTGCTATCAAAGCGACAAATTTAAAGGAAGTTTGTTTTTGATCGATACGATACAGTAAAAGTGAAGTGTATTGTTAATCATGCCCATCTCTACAAAAAATCTAACGCCTGTTCATCTCAGTTTTGCTGTCCTTTACCCTATTCATGAGGCCATAGCGGAGATTCAGGTCAAAAAAGACATAGAGCTTTGCCTGCAATGTGTAGACGAGTTTCACGAAGCGCTTAGAAAATCTTTTGCAGGTCAGGTCGGCGTGCTTGTCAACCGGGTTCACCCTTACTCATACGACAGCAACGCGCAATTCAAAATAACAACCTCACCTCAAATTAAAGCCATTGGCATAGTGCACCATAACACAACCAGTTGGGTGGCCAGCCACACCATGCAGGAATTGCCACCAAACCGGGTGCGCAACATGCGAAATTTCTGGCAAAGAGATGATGCCATCGAATGGTTGCTCGGCGAAATGCAGCAGAAAGGATAAGGTCGAGTACCGTAGAGTCATACCCAACATGATTGGGTATCCACAGGGAGAGCAGGAAGCATCAGTGCACATTAGATAGCGCTTGCCATACCTGTAGATCTCTGGTCAAGCGCAGCATCATGGTGCGCCGACACACCAGAACCGCGTTCGCACTAAACGCTACTCAGCGACCAGAGCGCCCGTGCCTCTGATCTGATAGACTGTCATTGGGCCTTCCACGGAAGCAGGATCAAACGCCTCTCCTTTCTCTTCAGCCAGGTGCTCCATATACCCGATGGCCTCTTCATGGTCCATTTCTATCGCATAGACCTCCCCTTCTGCAACCGTCTGTTTGCCTTTGGATTCAGGTTTGAACACAATATCGCCATCTTTCACTTTTACGAGCAGTGCCTGATCGCCGTCTTCTGTTTCAACTTCCATCCAGCAACCCATCATCGGACACACGTCTTTCACACGGCCCTCGATCCGCACTGTTTTTCCGACATAAGCCGTTGGATTTGCAAGGATCTCAGCAATCGGTGTTGCTTCTTCAAGAGAAACGGCCTCGCCAAGAGGCTCCATTTCAGGGGGCTGCTCACAGCCTGCAGAGAGCAGAACAAAAGCGAGCAGGACAAAAGTGAGCAGGACAGACAATATTGATGTTTTCATATCGATAGCTTGTTGCAGTGCGAACACCAACTGGTACTGCCGTCCAATATCCTGGTTCGCATGTGATCGCGTACAATATAAGCTATTCCTGTCCAGAGTTCCCGAACCGCATGCCCTTCAAGACCTAATGACTTCATAAGGGGCCGGGAAATGCGGCATATCGCTCGGAAAGCCTTCCCCCACCGATTTGATCTCTTCATTGTGCAAGGCAGCCACAAACGCCTCCATTGACGTCCATTCGGCAATGTTTACATAGTGGAATTTAGCGTTCGGATCCATTGAACGGTGCAGTTTGGTACGCACATAACCTGGCTGCTTGCTGAAATAAGCAGCGTACCTGTCCCAAATAGCCAGGGCATCTGCTTCCCGGCCGGCAGGGACTTCTATCGGATTGATGATCGTTACGTTTTCAGACATGGAAGGTAGCCGCTATTTTCTTTGTTGTTGATGTGAAAGGAATTTGACACCTCCGTTGAGGGTCCTTTTTGGCAGAGTTGGCGCTATTGGGCCTTCTCTAATTCGCATTATTGATTAGATTGGATGTATTATACCATAGTCACTTTAATTTTGCAAGTGACTATTTCCAAATGGCATTGGTATTTAAAAGCACCATGAAAAAACCGGTTATCCAACGATCTCCATGTCCTATTTCGAGCACCTTAGATATACTCGGAGACAAGTGGACCTTGCTCATTGTGCGGGATATGCTGCGCAGCGACAAACATAGGTACGGAGATTTCCTTACATCGAAAGAAGGCATTCGGACCAATATTCTGGCCGACCGGTTACGCCGGCTCTGCGACCACAACATCGTAGAAAAGAAAGCCTACCAGGAAAACCCGCTACGTTATGAATACCACCTCACCCCCAAAGGAAAAGACCTCGCGCCGCTGGTAAATGCAGCCCTCACCTGGGGCCTCAAACACTTGCCCAATGTAAGTCTGCCCCCAACAAGCTGAATCTGTGTCCATTCTTTTGCTAAGAATCAACAACTAAAACATCGCCGAAACATGACAAGCCGCCTATTCATCCTCTTTCTTTTTGCCTTGCTGGGCTGCCAGCAGCCGGCCCCGCCTCCGTCACCTGTACAAGACACTGTTTGGGCCGTCGACCTCGTATCCACCTTACCCGGACAACAGGAAAACTATATAGCATCCATCAAATCCAATTGGGCCAATGCCAGGCGCATTGCAAAAGCGCGCAGTAGTGTGCGCTCTTACCGGGCATTTGCTGCTGCAAAAGATTCAACCCGTGGCTGGGATGTGATGCTGATGACGGAATATGCGGATTCTACCGCATGGAGCAACAGAGAGCCCATCTTTGAGGCGATCTTTGCGTCTGAAGAGTTTGTCTTCGTCGAGCCGGGAAGTCCGCCGGCAGAAATGCGGACATTCTTTGTGAGCGATGTAGCCATGAAGCACTTCGTAAACGAATAACGTTCTCCAGTTGCAGGAACACATCAATTGCGTTCGTCAACTAAATCCCGGATCTTAATAGTGCACTGACATCCTCCACCATTCAAATACGCAGAAATATGGAAGTCCAGGATCCTGAGTTGAAAAAGAAAAACACCCTGACGTGGGTGCTTATCGTAGGTGTGGGCATCGCAATGATTGCCTTGATGTGGGGCCTGAGCTAAAACCCGGACTTGTGTCCGGGCTTAGTAGCTCTGCCGCGTGCTAGCTGATCAGGTGTGCTAGCGGTACAAGCCTTACGCCGTTTTTATCCCCTACCGCCATTTTACCATTGCGGTTGCGAATTTCAGCGCCGCCCACCTCTCCGTTTTTGTTCAGGGCGTAAAATTTCACGTTGAATGCCGGCTTTCCGTTTTCATCTTGCAAACGACGCAGCTTGGTGTGCTCGGCGATGCGTTCACATGCTGCAAGGCAGGCCTGTTGTGGGCTATCGCCCATCCGCATACGCTCTACAATTAGGAAGCTTGCGCAATTTTCGAGGTTGGCCTCACCGCGTCCTGTAGAGCCGGCTGCGCCTACTTCATTGTCACAATACAACCCAGCACCAATAATTGGGGAGTCCCCTACCCGACCCGGAATTTTGTACGAAAGTCCGCTTGTGGTTGTGACGCTGCTGATATTGCCTGCCAGGTCAATGCCAGAGCAATGGATGGTCCCCCAATGCTGCATTGCTTCCTGAAAAGTCGCCCCAATTTCATCATCATCCATGCTATGCGGCGGCAAGTAGTCATCGCGTGTCGACAGATTTTCCCGCCATTTCACCCATTCCCGGCGGGCAGCTTCCGTTAACAAATTTTCGATGGGAAAACCATGCATGGTGGCAAATTTTTGTGCGCCCTCTGCAACAAGCAATACATGGTCGGTGCGCTGCAACACCATCCGGGCAACTTTTGAAGGGTACATGATCCCTTCAAGGGCAGCTACTGCGCCGGCCCGGCCAGAAGGCCCGTGCATACAGGCAGAATCAAGCTGGACGATACCATCTGCATTGGGCAAGCCACCATAGCCTACAGTCATGTCAGCAGGGTCTTCTTCAACCAGATTTACCCCACCGATCACAGCATCCAGCGCATCAGCACCATTTTGAATGCGGCGCATGGCCTCAGCCACCGCCCCTCGCCCATTTGCGCTGGAGATCACCACGGGGCCTTCCAGTTTCAAAGGCAATTGTGCTGCTGAATCAGCCGGTAACCCGGCATCCAGAGGAGCAGTTGCGGGAAGCACAGACGCAGCCACACTGGCGATCGTGCCTTTTTTTAAGAATTCTCTGCGAGTAGAAGCGGTTCTATCGGTCATGATGCTGTTATGATTGGACAAACTACACTAATGCGTCATAAGTTTAGGCTCTAAGTTTAGGGAAAACACGCAACTAATTCGACATGGCATTAGGCAGGCTACACGTACTGACCGATTTTCTTTTTCAGCAGACCCATTCTCACGAAGCGCTGGCTCAACTGGCCATCGAAGGCGGTGCAGATACCATCCAGTTTCGACAAAAAGCCGGCACCTTCCGCCACAAGCTTTACTCAGCACGCCGCACCGCTGCCGTTTGTGATGCAACGGGTACGCAATTAATTATTGATGACCACATTGATATCATGCAAGCCGTGGGTGCTGCAGGGGTGCATTTGGGCCGTACAGATTTCCCGGTTGATGAGGCTCGTCTTATCCTCGGTAAAGACAAATTGATAGGCGCCACTGCCAATTCGCTCAAAGAAGTGGAAGCCGGCGCTGCTGCTGGCGCTGACTATATCGGGTATGGACCCGTCTTTTATAGCGATTCAAAAGCCAACCTTGCTTCGGTTCAGGGACTGGACGGCCTCAAAAAGGCATGCAGCATGGTTGAGATCCCCGTCATTGCCATTGCCGGTATTACAGCAGACCGGGTTACAGAAGTGCTTGACGCCGGCGCTTATGGGGTTGCTATCATGTCGGCCATTAGCACAGCCGACAGTCCCCGTGAAGCCACGCGTCAATTCAGAGACGCAATTGACGCTTTTGTGGGTTAATACGCTCAGCAGTATCTGCGCCAGGATGCATTGCGTGCTCAATAGCCAGGCGTAGCGCAACAGCCTCAGGTGTTGCCGCTACTGCGTCTACCTGCCAGCCGGCTGCGCGAATGGCTTTAGCAGTTGTAGCGCCAATGGCTGCTTTTTTAACAGCCTCCCATCCGCCAGGCCACGTTTGCCGTACAATGTTGACCCCGGAGGGACTAAAAAAACCAACCCAGTCTGGCGTGTTCAGTTTGTCCAGTGCTATGCCAGTTTGCGGCAACGTTTGATAGACTTCCAACTCAGAAAACGGAAGCCCAGCCTCGGTTAACAAAGCGGGCAATTCAGGACGGCGCAAGTTACCCGACAGAAAGAGCCACCGCTTCTTTGGTTGCATGGCTATAACATGGCGTGCAACGCCTCTGGCATCTGCTTCGGAAGAAACCATGGGTGTAACACCAATTTCAGTAAGCGCAGCGGCTGTCCGTTTTCCGGTACAAACAATGTCGACCTGCTTGCAAAAAGCCATCGATGCAGCATCTTGGTGGCATACGTGGGCAAGCGCAGTCGCAGCGCGAGGGCTTGTGATTATAAGGCCCCCGACGCCCGTCTCCCACGACAATTTGCTTTCTAACGCCTGCTGGTTGACGAACATGAAGTCCAGCACGGGCATATGAACCACAGACCACCCGCCGTCTTCAAATTCGGACAAAAACTGGTCGTTGGCAGTTGTAGATCTGAAGAGTATGAGGGCAGGTTTGGGCACGGCTTCAGGGTGCTAGCTTATTTGCTGGTCGAGGTACCAGGAACGTACACCTTACAGCTTTACAAGCTGCAATATTTCGCCGGCGCCTTCCGCGAGTAACTGGGTAGCCAACAAGGTGCCGGCTTCTTCCGGGTGCGCAGGATTCACTTCTATCGCGCCTTTCACAACTTCGCGTCCATCCATTGAAGCAACAAGCCCCTCCAAATTGAGGACACCATCTTCATTCCAATGCGCAAAGCCACCTACGGGTACATGGCAACTGCCTTCGAGACACTTAAGAAATGCACGTTCTGCACGCACTGCAGCTGCGGTCTGTGCATCATGCAGGTGCGTTGCCAGGAGTTGGGCAATATCAGCATGCGCTTCTGCACAGACGATACCAAGCGCGCCCTGTCCTACTGCCGGCAACATCAATTGCCTGTCAAAAATGGTATGAATCCGATCCGCAAATCCAATCCGAATTAACCCGGCTGCGGCGAGTACGATGCCATGCCAGTTGCTCGCATCCAGTTTGGCGAGGCGTGTATCTACGTTCCCACGAACAGGAATAACCTGCAGGTCGGGACGCCAGGCCTTTAGCTGGGCTGTACGGCGAAGTGACGAGGTTGCAATAATTGCCCCTTCAGGCAACCCCTCAAGCGTACCGTTATACGCAGGGTGCGCCACAAAAGCATCATGCGGATTTTCGCGCGGCGAGATCGCCGCCAGCGTTAATCCTTGTGGTAATTCTGATGGCAGGTCTTTCAACGAGTGGACCGCCAGGTCGATACGCCCTTCAATCAGTGCAACATCCAACTCCTTGGTAAACAAAGACTTACCCTCAATGAGTGCAAGCGGTTTGTCAAGAATTTTGTCGCCACGGGTAACAATACGTTCCTGGGTAACCGAGAAGCCGGCACCTTCGAGCAATCCCTGTACATGATCTGCTTGCCAGAGGGCCAGGGCGCTGCCGCGCGTCCCCAAGGTAAAGCTAGGTTTTTGTTGGGATAGCAAGGACATTGGTGCACCTTCATTTTCATGGAAAGGGCAGGCAGACAACGTACAAGGGTTTGGGTGTTCGTCCTGCTGTATGAATTCCAGCATTTGTTTCGATAAATCTAAAGCCTGTGCATTCGGCTGCTCGCAAGATGTGCGTGCGAAAAGGGTTTGGAGGAGTCTTATTCCGTTCACATAATCAATCTGGTCAGGTCCTACATTTTTCAGCCGGACAACTGGTACGGCCAGGACTTTCTGCATGATAGACGTTGTAATTCGATCCAGTTGTTTAAGATCTGCTTCCACAAATCGATGTGCATGCCGTTCAAGTTCTTGTCGCCGTATACTGTCAAACGTATCGAGAATCGTATGAATAGCCGGCTGCATCGCTTGATGATGAAAACACCATGACACAAAATCGGCCAGCATTTCCTGGCATACTGCGCGGGCTTCGGGTAGTTCTGCCTCCCGCGAGTGCATTACGCTGTCGATTTTTTCCTGGAGCACGTCCAGATCATATACCCGATAGCCGGCAATGCTCCCAATTTCTGGGTCAACATTCCTGGGTACGGAGATATCTATCAAAAGTGTTTCACCAACACCATCCTTCGGCAACACCTCTTCCGTACGAATGATGTATTCCCCGGCACTAGATGCCACAATTACAACGTCTGATGCTTTGATCGCGGTGTACAGGTCTTCCCAAGGCTGTGTCTTGAGGTCCGTATACGTACAGGTCAAATCACGCGTATTGACTTCTGTGCGGTTGATTACAGTAACGCTAATACCATCAACTTTTGTGATAGCATCAACAACAAGCCGGCCCATCTGTCCAGCACCGACGACGAGACAACGTCCTTTTGATTCCGTATCAAGTTCAGCTAACGCTTGGGCTGCGAGGCACGCGGCAGTACCAGCAATAGAAGCAGATCCCCCCCCAAGTTGAGTTTCATTGATAACACGTTTCGAGGTGCTAAACGCCGTATGCATCAACCTATGCAAAATCGCGCCCACACTCGATTCGTCTACTGCAACCCGGTAGGCGTCCTTCACCTGACCCAAAATCTGAGCATCTCCGATTACGAGTGAATCTAAGCCAGCAGTTACTTCAAGCAAATGCAGAATGGCTGCTTCATCTCGATGCAAAAATGCATCATCTGGCCATGCTGTTTTTGCATGCAACGCAAGAGCGTTCTGTATTGCTTCAACGTCTTCAAAACGTCCGTACAAAACACATTCTGTGCGATTGCACGTAGACACAATCACATACTCCGCCTCATCAGTCACTTCTATTGTGCGGTACAATGATCGCAACACCGGTTCCGCTACTGCAAATTTGTCTCGTAATTCGAGACTAACCTGGTGATGATTCAAACCAAAAGAAAAAAACTGCATCACAATCGGGCGCTCCAAAAATTCTATTTACGCAGCATGGTAAACTAACCTCACAATTTTAGATATCTAACGTGAGGTTTATGCGTAATCAGGAAACCACGCAGCGGTTCAATTATTATCTATCAGGAGACTATCGTTATACGCATTTACCTTGCCACACGCTTCCTCTGGTTCTATATAACGACAGCTTTTCTAGTCTGTTATCGACTGCTTCTATAACTTCTGAGGACATCCGTTTCAGAAAGACTAAATTTAAAGCG
>JBCCIM010000175.1 GCA_039111535.1 Bacteroidota bacterium
GCCTAACTCCTGAAAAAATGACCAAATCCTGTGGGATTGGGTCGGTTACTGGTTGAAGGTTTTCCGTTTTAGTCGAGGTTAGTCTTCAGTTTGCATCCTGGCGGCGATGTGTTCTGCTTCGGTCCAGGCGCGCAGGTAGTTGTCTGACCATAGTTTTGCGATTTCAGCTTCAGTATAACCACGTTTGACCAATTCGCGGGTCACGTTAGGCGTCTCACTTGCGTCATTCCATTCCTGAACACCGCCGACATCAAAATCCGAGCTAATGCCTAACTCCTGAAAAAATGACCAAATCCTGTGGGATTGGGTCGGTTACAGGTTGAAAGTTACTGGTTGAAGGTTTTTGGGTTTGCTCGGGGTTAGTCTTCGGCTTGCATCCTGGTGGCGATGTGTTCTGCTTCGGTCCAGGCGCGCAGGTAGTTGCCTGACCATAGTTTTGCGATTTCAGCTTCGCTATATCCACGTTTGACCAATTCGCTGGTCACGTTCGGGGTTTCACTTGCATCGTTCCATCCCTGAACACCACCGCCGCCATCAAAATCCGAACTAATACCTACGTAGTCAATGCCAAGCAAAGCTACGGCATAGTCGATGTGATCAACGAGGTCGCTCACGGTCACATTATCGCCACCTTTCAAGAAAGAATCGAGCGTAACGATGTTGATGACGCCGCCTGTTTCTTTGAGCGCCAGCATGGCTTCGTCGCTCATGTTGCGTGAAACGTTGTGAAGCCCTTTGACGCTTGAATGTGAGGCAACAATAGGCGCTTTTGACAACCGCGCAGCTTCCATAGCCGCTTCCATCGAAATATGTGAGACATCAACCATAATCCCCACGCGGTTCATTTCCGCGATCACCGCTTCTCCAAACTCGCTGATGCCGTTATGTTCGGTTGCGCCATCTCCAAACCGTTCACGAGGATTACAGGAATCTGAAATGTCGTTATGGCCGTTGTGCGCCAGCGTCATGTAGTGCGCACCGAGGTCTTTGTACTTTTTGAGCAGCGACAAATCTTTGCCGATCACAAAACCGTTTTCGATAGCAATGGCCGCCACAAGTTTGCCGCTGTCGTGAATCCGGCGGACATCAGCAGCGGTAAGCGCTACCTCAATATCGTCTGGGTACATCGCAGCCATGCGATGGATCGCGTTAAATTTGATCATCGCGTCCGCTTTTGCCTTTTCATAATTTGCGGGCGTCCGTGCTTTCTGTCCGACATACACGATGAACGTGCCCACATCAAGCTTTCCCCGTTTCATTTTGGGGATATCCATTTGCATATCACCTTCAACACCCGGGTCGACTTCCGGCGTAGCAAAATTGAAGGGAATGTCGTCGTGGGTATCGAGCGTGAGAATACGCTCATGCAACTCTTCGGGCGTAGCGGCAACCGGCTGGACTTCTGCGATTACTTCCTGGGCTTCTGCGACTGTTTCCTGGGTTTCTGTGGTTGCTTCCTGGACTTCTGTATTGTCGCTGCAAGCGGCACTGAACAGAAAAACCAGGGCCAGGGTCCAGCATGAAATAAGTCTGTCGTACATCTGTTAGTTTGTCGATTTAACCTTATTGGTTTTCATCAGGAGGCCCGCCGATCAGCTATGGGTACTGATATAGAGATGAAAGGTAATTCATCAATATACCATTTTGCGGTATTTGAAGGTTGTAAGCGGGAGGGTTACATTATGGGCCGGCTACTTTTTTGTTTACCACCCAGTACACCCTATCGCTGTACGAACAGAAAAGTCCCCGTCACGCACGCACTACAGTTACCAATCCAATAAATACCTATGCGTAACCTTCGTCCCTTTGCCTCCCTCACGCTCTTTTTTGCGCTGGTCCTGACCCTGGGTGCCTGTCAGCCAGCTTCAGATGCACCAGCAGAAACAGCCGCCGAAGCAACCATCGGTGTCACACTCCTTACGATGACCCACCCGTTTTTCCAGAACCTTGCGACTGGCCTGGAAGAGGGTGCTGCATCAAACAACATGACGGTTAGCGTAAACTCGGCAGAGTTCGACGTCGCGCGGCAGCGCAATCAAATCAGTGACTTCATTGTGCAGGGCGTAAGCGCCATTGTTATGAGCCCCGCAGACTCCAAAGCCATCGGAACGGCAATCCAGGAAGCCAACGACGCCGGCATTCCTGTTTTCACGGTAGACATTGCAGCACTCGCTGACGACGTAGAAGTTGTTACCCATATTGCTACCGATAACTATAGCGGCGGCCGGCTTGCTGCTGAAGCAGTGCTCGAAGTCCTCGGCGATGCTGGCGGCAAAGTAGCCATTATCGATCATCCTGAAGTAGAATCGGTTATCCTGAGAACCCAGGGGTTTGCAGAAGTGGTTGCTGAATCAGGCGGTGGCAATGTAGAAATTGTGGCGCAGTTGCCTGGCGGCGGCGTGAAGGACAAAGCCTTCCGTGTTGCAGAAGACATCTTGCAGGCCCACCCGGATCTCGACATCATTTTTGCCATCAACGACGATACGGCGCTCGGTACGGTTGCCGCAATCGAAAAAGCCGGCAAATCCGGCTCGGTTCAGGTTGTAGGATTTGATGGCACCCTCGAAGCCCGCCGGGCGATCCGCGACGGGAAAATTTACGCAGATGTTATTCAACACCCACACACGCTGGGCACCATGTCGATTGACGCCATTGTCAAGTACATGAACGGCGAAGAACTGCCGGCAGAGCAGCTAATCCCGGCTACTCTTTACCGGCAAGCAGACGCGGCGGCTGATCCGCTTATTGCTGAAGACGAAGCCAGCGAATAAGCCAACCGCTGTTTCTACAATCCAGCAAACTCACTGTATTCAGCGATTTAATTGATAGCGTACTATGGCGGACCAGCAAGCTGCGGCCCTGCTGTCAATGGCAGGCATTGAAAAATCCTTTCCGGGCGTGAAGGCGCTCAAAGGCGTTCAGCTCGACCTGCACAAAGGAGAAGTGCACGCGGTTGTTGGTGAAAATGGAGCCGGCAAGAGTACGCTGATCAAAGTGCTTGCCGGCGTGCACATTCCAGACACCGGCGAAACGATGATTGAAGGCAAAACCATGCGCTTCACATCACCGCTGGATGCCCAGGAAGCTGGTATTGCTGTCATCTACCAGGAATTCAACCTCGTGCCGGCCCTCACGGTGCGGGAAAACATTCTGCTGGGGCACGAGACCTCTAACTGGGGCTTTTTTGCAAAAAAGGAAGAAGCCCAAAAAGTAGCCGCCCTCTTCGAGCGGATGAACGTAAAGCTAGACACCGAAGCGGTCTGTGCCGAGCTTAGTGTGGCGCAACAGCAATTGGTCGAAATCGCAAAAGCCCTGTCTACTGGAGCCCGCATTATTGTTATGGATGAGCCCAGTGCCACCCTGACAAACCAGGAAGTTGACAAACTGTTTGCCATCATCCGCGACCTGCAAAGCCAGGGCATCGGTATCATTTACATCAGCCATCGACTCGACGAGATTTTCGAAATATCCGACCGGGTAACTGTATTGCGCGACGGGGAATACATCGGCACAAAACCCGTTGCAGAGGTGAACCGCGAGATGCTCATCGAAATGATGGTGGGCCGCTCCATCGAGAACGAATTCCCCAAAGAGGCAGCCACACTGGGTGATGTCCGGCTGGCTGTTGACGATCTTGCCCATGCAGCCGATGAACCCGGTGCAACCTTCCAAGTACGGGCTGGCGAAATTCTCGGCCTCACCGGATTGGTTGGCGCCGGCAGAACCGAACTGGCGCGGCTTGTTTTTGGTGCAGATCGCGCAGCACGCGGCACCATTTCGCTCGATGGCAAGACACTAAAAATTGATTCTCCCCTCGACGCCATTAAAAACGGCATTTGCCTCCTCACAGAAGACCGAAAAGCCCAGGGCCTTGTCCTTGGCCTATCCTCTCGGGAGAATTTTGCACTACCCAACATGGGTAATTGGTCAAGTTGGGGATTTGTAGCCGGTCAACAGGAGCGTTCCCGATTTGCCAGCTACGTAGATAGCCTGAAAATCAAAATTTCGCATCAAGACCAGCTTGCCCAGAATTTGTCGGGCGGTAACCAGCAAAAGGTGTTGATTGCGCGGTGGCTCGAATCAAACTCGGATGTGATCATCTTCGACGAACCTACACGGGGCATCGATGTTGGTGCCAAGTACGAAATTTACCTGTTAATGAATGAGTTGGCCGCTGCCGGCAAAGCTATCATCATGATTTCGTCCGAATTGCCGGAAGTGCTTGGCATGAGTGACAGAATTCTTGTTATGCATGAAGGCCATATCAGTGGCGAAATTACTGATGTTGCATCTGCCACACAGGAGCAGATCATGGCCCTCGCCGTTGGCGCTGAAGCCGTAAGCTAACCTGCCCTCCGTTGCGTACCCGTAACCCACTCGTTTTGATGAAAAGATATTTGCTCCTGATTGCGTTATGCATCACAAGCTGCGCAACGCCATATGACACTGACCCTCCGGCCGATCCTGGTGAGATGGAGGACCTTGGTGTGCTTGTTTTTACAAAAATTGCCGGTTTCCGGCACCCCTCCATTGCAGGCGGTGTTGTGGCGCTCAAAGAACTGGGTGCTACACAAAACTGGACCGTCATCGAAACACAAAATGGAGCTGCATTCAATCCTACCTACCTGAGCAGGTTTGACGTTGTGGTATGGTTGAGCACCACGTGGGATGTGCTAGATGAATCGCAACAAGTGGCTTTTGAAACCTACATGGAAACAGGCGGCGGCTTCGTTGGCATCCATGCAGCGGCAGATACAGAATACGATTGGCCTTGGTTTGGCGAAACGCTTCTGGGCACGTGGTTTACCACCCATCCCAATTTTCCGAATGTCAGAATGGCGGATGTCATCGTTGAAGACACCACGCACCCTGCAACGGCGCATCTTCCCCCTGTTTGGCAGCGGGAAGATGAATGGTACAGTTTTGCTAACAACGTGAGAGACAATCCTGACTTCCATGTTTTGGCCTCTGTTGATGAAAGCACATACGGAATTGGCGAAAATGGTATGGGCGACCATCCGATCATCTGGTGCCGAGAACTGGGCGACGGCGGCAGGGCCCTGTATACCGGACTTGGGCACACAGAAGCCAGTTTTCAGGAAGAAGCTTTCAGATCCCACCTGGTAGGCGCCATTCACTGGGCCGCCGGCCTGGCTGACTAACATGACCAACAACTTATAACGGCAAGCAAACCAGGACACCCATGAAATTGCTGCGACTCTTTTTCAGCATTGTTGTTGTGACTATCCTCGTCTGGATAGTTGTGTGGCTGCTCATGGGGCAAGACCTGAACCTGTTTGCACGGATGGTGCTCCCGATCCCCATCGTGGTTACCGTTGTTGCGAGCGCGCTGATCGCGGGGCTGCTTGCCGGCTTGCATCGTATGGCATCCGGACATTGGATGGCCGCTTTCCCCAACCTGATGTGGTCTACCTGGACTTTTGTCACGATAGGCTTCATTCTGCTCATTGTTGCCACTACAGGATAACTGCCTGAGCTGAAAAACAATCGCCAACACCCCCTTACCCTTATTCCCGAATCGAGTTTTAGTAGTATGGCTGGTTTCAACATCCAAAAGGTGCTCTCGGATTATGGCATGCTGATCGTGCTGATCTTGCTTTGCGTTTTCTACTCCATCAGCACCATGACCGAGCAGAACCCCCGGGGAGCTGACGGTGCCGAACAGGTTGCAGAAATGCTCGCAGGTGAATACGACACCTCGAGCCGTCTTCTTGTTGTTTCCAAACTCAATGCGGAGCACCAATTGTTTGCCAGCCGGCTCACAGAACTGCTGACGTCAAAAGGGTATGATCGAATTGAAACGATCCAGGGCGAACCGCCGGCAATCCGCGCTGCCCTTGTTAACTTTGATTCAACAGGCACCGCATTCGACGCCCTGCTGATGCCGCAGGATTACACAACCATTGTGGGCAACATCAAAAACAGCGTGCCGTCAATGTCTGCGGCGCCTGTTGTCGCACCACGGAGTTATCGGTGGCCAACCTTTCTGCTGGCAAACAACCTCCGCAATGTCGCAAACCAGATTGTGGTTATCGCAATCATCGCTGTGGGCATGACCATGGTTATTATCACAGCCGGCATCGACCTTTCTGTGGGTAGTTTGATCGCGCTTTCTGCTGTTGTTGCCGCGTGGCTTATCCGGGAAATGGGCGGCGCAGATGCCACCTTTGCAACTATGCTATTTGCATCCACTGTTGCCATTTTGATGGCCGGCCTTGTGGGCTTTGCTTCTGGTATAACCATAACCAGGTTCAAGGTGCCGCCGTTTATTGCAACCCTTGCGGTGATGCTGGTAGCCAGCGGTTTTGCCTACATCATTTCCCGCGGTGAATCGATTTACGAAATTCCCGACTCCTACGTTTGGCTGGGCCGGGGGGCGGATCTGTTCTCTATTCCCAACGCCGTCATCCTGATGGTCATCATCTACGCGCTTGCGCATATTCTGATGACCCGCACCACACTTGGGCGATACATTTACGCGGTAGGTGGCAACCCGGAAGCCGCGCGCCTTTCGGGCATTCGGGTTAACCTGGTTTTGCTTTTTGTATACACAGTCTGTGGAATGATGGCCGGCCTCGGCGGCATTGTCCAGGCTTCGCAGCTCAAAAGTGGCGCGCCAACCTATGGACTCCTCTATGAGCTCTACGTGATCGCTGCTGTAGTTGTGGGTGGCACAAGTCTGCAAGGCGGTGAAGGCCGCATCATGGGCACCTTGATCGGAGCATTTATCATTGCAGTAATCCAGAATGGCATGAACCTGACCGGTGTAGAAAGCTACACACAAAAAGTTGTGCTCGGCTTTGTTATCCTGCTGGCTGTACTGCTGGATATGCTCAAAAAACGAAACTGGGGCAAAAAGAAAGCAGCCACCCCTGCATGACATTGGTATGACAACACAACCTGCCTGGTGGAAAACGGGTGTCATTTATCAGATTTACCCGCGCAGCTTCAAAGATTCGACGGGCAATGGAATTGGCGACTTGGCCGGCATCATCGAGCAACTGGATTATTTTACCGACCAGATGCCGGTTGATGTGATCTGGCTCTCGCCATTCTACCCCTCGCCAATGGCCGACTTCGGGTACGATGTTTCAGATTACACCAACGTCCATCCCCTCTTTGGCGACCTGGATACGTTTGACAAACTGGTCGATGAGGTTCACAAACGTGACCTGAAGATCATTATCGACTTTGTCCCGAATCACTCTTCAGATCAACACGCCTGGTTTATCGAATCGAGATCGTCGCGTGACAACCCAAAACGCGACTGGTACGTGTGGCGTGATGCAAAGCCCGGCGGCAGTCCGCCCAACAACTGGATCGGCGTGTTCGGCGGCTCTATGTGGGAATGGGACGAGGCAACCGGCCAGTATTACCTGCACTCTTTTCTGAAAGGACAACCCGACCTGAACTGGCGCAACCCGGAAGTCAAAGCCGCTATGTTTGATGCGATGCGGTTCTGGCTGGACCGCGGCATCGATGGGTTCAGAATTGATGTCGCCCATCATTTGATGAAAGATCCACTCGAACGCGACAACCCGCCAGTAGATGACACCGTTGTGATGCGGCACAAAGCCATGGGTGAATACGACTTGCAAATGCACGTCAACGACGTCGCGCATGCAGACATCCATCCTCTAATGCGCGAATTCCGTGCACTTTTGGATAGCTACAGCGCCACACAGCCGCGTTTTGCGGTGGGTGAAATTCATGATTTCAACTGGGAAAGCTGGGCGTCTTATTACGGCGAGAACGAAGATGAATTGCACATGCCGTTCAACTTCCTCACCCTTGCAGCGCCCTGGACAGCAACAGGTATTCGCGACATCGTTTCGGCAATGGAAAAAACCATTCCGCCAACAGCCTGGCCCAATTACGTGTTGGGCAACCACGATGAAAAGCGGCTTGCCACCCGATATGGCCAGGAAAACACGCGTTTGGCAGCGATGTTACTGCTGACCCTGCGGGGCACGCCCACGCTGTATTATGGGGATGAAATAGGCATAGAGGAGGCCATTATCCCACGTGAGCAACAACAGGACCCATGGGGCTTGCGCGCAGAAGGCTTGAGCCGTGACGGATGCCGGACGCCGATGCAATGGAATGATTCAGCCGGCGCCGGCTTCTCCAGCACCATACCCTGGTTACCGGTACATCAAAATAAAACAACCAAAAATGTAGCCACACAACAAGAAAACCCTCGTTCTCTTCTCAACTTTTACAAAGCACTACTCCTGACCCGAAAACAACATCCAGCGCTACATATTGGTAGCTACAAGCCATATAGGGACGCCCCTGCAAACTGCTTTGGGTATTACAGAACGTACAACGAACAACACCTGCTTGTATTGCTCAATTTTTCCGATACCGCCTTGCCTTGCAAACTACCATCTAACGCAAATTTGCTGCTTTCAACCAAATCTGGAAGGCGTGCGCACATCACATTTACAGAAATTACGTTACAACCCAGAGAAGGAGTTGTATTTGACCTGGGTTCGTTTGTAGGCTAATGGTCCTGCCAGACCAGTTTTTCATGCCTATGTACCCCGCCCCACTTACCCGTACGGATGTAGTATCCCATTTTATTGCAGTATGCCTACTCAGCCTGTTGGCCGCTTTGGTTGCGCCCCTGCACGCGTTTGCCCAGGCTGATGACACCATCGATATCCCCAAACTCGCCGGTCCCATCACACTTGATGGCCTGAGCAACGAGCCGGGCTGGGAAGCCATCTCACCGTGGATTCCATCCCAATACGAACCCGACAATGGCGCCCCACCCACCGAACGGACAGAGTTTCGTGTGGGTTATGACGATGATTACCTCTACCTCTCCCTGCGCGCATACGACCGCGATGTGACAGGCATCCGCGCCAACACCTTCTACCGCGATCAGCTGGCCGGCAGTGATCATTTTGAAATCATGATCGACACGTTCAACGACAACGAAACCGGCCTGATTTTCACCACAACGCCTACCGGCACGCGCAACGACGCAGCTATTTTCAATGATGCATCCGGCGGTGGCATTGCATCCGGCGGCTGGATCAATGGCGACTTTAATACCTTTTGGGATAATGCAACGACCATCAATGAAGAAGGCTGGTTTGCTGAAGTGCGCATACCGTTTTCCAGTCTCCGCTTCCAGCATGTTGATAATGCTGTTGTCATGGGCATCAACGTGAACCGCAAGGTTGCCCGCAAAACCGAGCGCGTTGTTTTCCCCGCAACCCCCACCGTTGCCAACTGGGCATTCCTGAAACCCTCACTTGCCCAAAAAATCAGGCTAAAAGGCGTAAAGCCACATACCCCACTTTACATCACGCCCTATGTACTGGGTGGAACGGGGCATGAAAACGCGCTTAATGAATCGGCGTCTGCCTATCAGAAAAACACAAACTCAACCGGTGACCTGGGGATAGACCTGAAATATGGCATCACAGACAACCTTACCGCTGACCTCACCATCAATACAGATTTTGCCCAGGTAGAAGCAGACAATCAGCAGGTTAACCTTACCCGTTTTTCACTGTTCTTCCCCGAGAAGCGCCAGTTTTTCCAGGAACGCGCCGGCGTTTTTGACTTCCGCACGGGTGGCCTTAGCCGACTCTTCCACAGCCGGCGCATTGGATTAACAGACGCAGGCACACCCGTCCCGCTCATCGGTGGTGCGCGACTTGTGGGCAGGGTCGGTAACTGGGACCTTGGCTTTATGGATATCCAGAGCGCACGCTCGGGCGACCTACCATCTGAGAACTTTGGTGTGCTGCGGCTTCGGCGGAATGTATTTAATCCGTATTCCTACGCCGGCGGCATGTTCACCAGCCGGCTTGCTGAAGATGGCACCTACAACGTCGCTTACGGCCTCGACGGGGTGTTCAGGCTTTTTGGTGATGACTACCTGACTCTGCAGTGGGCACAAACGTTTGAGGACCAGGCCTATTCAAGCCTGACCAATGGCCGGCTGACCGCACAGATGGAACGCCGGACGCGGAATGGATGGGGCTACAGCAGCATTGTCGCATGGGCCGGCGCAGATTACAATCCGGGCATCGGATTTACCCAGCGCAACAACTTCACCCTGCTCGACAATTCAATTTCCCATACCTGGATCGCGAACGAATCTTCTCCCCTGATCTATCACCAGCTGTTCATGAATGGCGAGGCGTTTATTCGAAATACAGATGGTACGGTTGAATCAGCAGCCGTTGGGCCGGCATGGGAGTTCAGTCAGAAAAATGGGGGCGGTGGAGACATCTCCGCACAGCTCCGTTATGAAGATCTGCGCGTGCCTTTTATTTTGTCTGGAGATTCAGATAACCCGGCCACGGTCCCTGCCGGTAGCTATACCTTTTTCAATCTCGAAGCGTCTTATCACGTCTCCCATACGAGCCTGTTGCAGTTGCGTCCACAAGCCGGCATCGGGTCCTTTTTTGATGGATGGCAGTTTACCTTTGGCGCACGGCCCGTCTGGTACATCTCCAAATATCTCGAACTCGGTGGCAGCTACAGTTTTAACCACATAGCTTTCCCCGATCGTGGGCAGTCTTTTGATGTGCACATTGCCCGGCTACGCGTGCGTACGGCGCTCAACACAAAGCTTTCCACCAACGCGTTTCTGCAATACAACAGCGTAACCCGCTCCGTCTCAACTAATGTCCGTTTCAGATACAACTTCCGGGAAGGCAACGACCTCTGGATTGTCTACAACGAAAGCCTGAACACCGAAAGGCACCGGCTTTTGCCCATGCTTCCGCTTACCGATAATCGTACTTTTTTACTCAAATACACGCATACGTTTAGCCTCTAAAGGCAAAAAATCAATCCGTAGGACTTATTTTTTGCTGTTGAAGGTTGCAAGTTTAAGGTTGAAGGTTTTTTTTCGCCGGCCATTCATTTTTCCCAAGGGCCTGGAACTGAAGCACAATTTGTAATATTTGTTTGTTTCATGTAGCCCGCTTACAGACTAATGCTGACGTGTTCTAACATTTTTTCCTCAACCTGCGACAGTTTGGGACGATTTTAGCAGCAGTTACCCATTCCATCTTTATTCGCTCACAACCTACCTGATACAACCGGGATCATGCGCACAAAAACAGCTGCTGGCAGTCCCCTGCTTGTTTTCATTCTACTGATTGTCACGTCACTCGTGGCCTTCTCCCAAATGCCATATGGTATCGATGCTGCAGCCCCCATCGGTGCGTATTTGGATGGCGCATTTCCTGATGCAGCACCCGATGAGAATACGGTGTTACCGCAGTTCCTCTCGGAAACGGGTGCCTTTACAGATCTTGAAACGCTGACACCGCGCGCCGGCTTCATCCCTTATACCCTCCGGCAACCGTTCTGGAGTGATGGTGCGGAGAAAACGCGATGGGTTGCCATCCCAAACGACGGTGCGCATGATTCGGCGGCAGAGCAAGTGGTCTTTAGTGAAGAAGATGCCTGGACCTTCCCGGCCGGCACCGTGGCCATCAAACACTTCGAATTACCCACGGATCACGCGGATCCTGCTAAAACCAAGCGCCTCGAAACGC
This sequence comes from Bacteroidota bacterium, assembly GCA_039111535.1. Classification (NCBI taxonomy): domain Bacteria; kingdom Pseudomonadati; phylum Bacteroidota; species Bacteroidota bacterium. The sequence continues at coordinate 11,556 of JBCCIM010000175.1, forward strand.
GATTCAATATCATTGCAGCAGATGGGTTGATGTATGGCCTGACCTACAAATGGAATGATGACGGCACCGATGCCGTATTGCTGGAAGGCGGACTCAAAGAATCGATTGCGGTTCGCACACACAACGGTATTGAAATTCGCTCCTGGGAATACCCGGACCGCATGGCGTGCCTCGCGTGCCACCAACCCGTATCCGGACAAATACTCGGCCCCAACACACGCCAGCTCAACGGCGATATGTACTACGACGCCACAGACCGCACGGCAAACCAGTTGGCGACATGGAATCACCTCGGCATTTTCACGGTACCGCTCGACGAAAATGAACTCCCGGGTTATCTCACATCTGCCTATCGCGATGAGGCTGACACAACACTTGAACACCGCGCGCTTTCTTATCTGGATAGCAACTGTGCGTACTGCCATCGTCCGGGTGGCACCTACACCGCGCAATTTGACGCACGCCTGGCCGTGCCGCTTCCAAATTCAGGAATCATCAATGGCTTTGCGCTGAACAACCTGGGCATTCTCGGCAGTGCCATCATCGTACCGGGCGACACCAGCCGGTCGCTTATCTACCAGCGCATGAAAAGCCTCGAAAACCAGGTAGCCATGCCGCCTGTCGCCAAAGGCCGCGTCGATTCGTTAGGACTGGCGCTCATTGGTGAGTGGATTGTGAGCCTCGGATCGCAAACATCAACAGACGACGAGGCCAGCATCCCCCAGCGTGCGTTTATTGAAAGCAGCTACCCAAATCCGTTCCAGCATCAGACAACGGTGACTTTCGCCGTAGAACGAACAGGACAGGTTGATATCCAGCTATTCGACACCAATGGCGTTGCTGTAAAGTCCCTGCTTAGCCGCACCCTGGAGCCCGGCCGGCATACGGTCGAGCTTTCTAGCGATGACCTCGCCAGTGGCACTTACTTCGTCCACATCCAGACAACAGCCAGCATGGATACGCATCCGGTCACGGTTGTACGTTGAAAGCGTTATATGTTATACACTTCGACATTCAAAATTCGGTGTTCGATATTCGAATCCCCACCCCGCTGTACTCAAAGGTTATATAACGAGTAGCTTCAAAACAGCGCATCATGCGCCAAAAGTACATGGCAATAAATTTGGGCACAGGGTATTGTTAGACCGATCAGTATTAAACTCGAACACCTATACGGTGAACTCAATGGAAAACAATACAAATAACGCTGAGCCCGTTGCAAGCAAAGCAATGAATCGTCGCGCTCTCCTGAAGAAGGCCGGCTGGGTATTGCCTGTAATCGCTGCGGCGCCGTTAATGCATACGGCATCTGCTGCGAGCACAGTGAATTGTGACGCCCTTTTACAGCGGCGTGACATGCACAGAAAGAATCACGATAAAGCCTCATACGACGACATCCAGGCTAAACTGGATGCCAACGGTTGCCCTTGCTAATGCCCTGCACGGAAAACCGCGTCTGTAGCTGAATTGAATGATTCAGAGAAATTTTAGTCCACGCTGGCTTCGCCGGCGTGGACTTTTTCTTTGTAGAGGGTTTTGGGGCTAAAAGCCGGCGTGACTGTTCGCCAGTAGCACCAGCCACCCCGCCTCCTCCAGTCATCCCCAGCTTGACTGGGGATCCACAGGCATGCCACATGGCCTACAGTTTTTACCGAGCACTATCGCCGTCCCGGTGGATGCCCAATCAAGTTGGGCATGACGTGATGAGAAATTCTGTATGCAATCCCGATTGATCTAAGATATTGGTCAAGTCCGGCTCCACTTGATTGGAAGGCATTTTACCCCATTCGACATCCCTCCCACAACCCTACCATCCTCAACCTAACACGTCATTCCAGACTTGATCCGAAAACCAGTCCTCAACCATCCCAACGGGATCCAGGATCAGATCCCACAGGCGTCTTTAGTACCGGACAAAACATGAGAAGACAGTAAAAAAGAGACGGAGTTCTTTGATTAGCTTATTGGTGAAGAAACCAACTAACCTGAAGCCCCCCGTCTCATCATGGAGATTACTACATTAGTGACTCGCCTGCAATCCTA
>JBCCIM010000176.1 GCA_039111535.1 Bacteroidota bacterium
CCCGGTTGACCTTTATACGGATGCATCTGCTGAATCACTCAACGTCGTCAAACTGATGAACTTTAGCATCTTGAGCGTGCTTATGCTTCCTTTTGGCAACCTCATTGTCCCGGGACTGATCTATTTCTCCAACAAAACCAACGAGCATATGCGCAACATTGGCAAGCGCATCCTCGGGTTCCAGTTTTTGAGTACAGCGGTCTTTTGCTACATCACGGTGCTCCTTTTCCTTATAGTAGACCGGGGCCACGGCGCCGTACCGCTGCCTGTCATTTCCAGTTACCTGATTTATTCATCCGTTAGCATGCTGATTGTTTTCAAAACCCACTGGCATCTCGACAAAGAACAATCAGCCCCCAGTTTCTTCCCGACATTCATATGACACCTTCCCTGTCGCAAAAATGGCGGGTAAATGACGCTTGAAGTGGCGAGCAAAAAGCTGTGTATTGCTTGCCCTTACATCCTGACAAGCATCATTTTCGCATGAAGTCCATCGTATTCATAGTACTGCTCGCATTTACATCTACACTCGCATACGGCCAAGGTCTCGACACAGCCAAGCTGGACCAGTTGTTTGACGCACTCGAAAAGCGCAACGAGGCCATGGGTAGCCTGGTGATAGCCCGGAATGGGATCATCCTGTACAGTCGAGCCATTGGGATGCGTTCGATTGACGCGGACACCTCCATCGCGGCAGACATCAAGACGAACTACCGCATCTGGTCTATCACAAAACCCTATACAGCAACGATGATCTTGCAGTTGGCTGAAGAGGGAAAACTTACACTGGACACAACGCTCGACACCTTTTACCCCGGCATTCCCAACGCCGGCATCATCACCATCCGTCAGATGCTGCAACATAAAAGCGGCATTCACGACTTCATACAGAACGACACCAACGAAGATTGGGACACCTACATACATGAGCCGTTGACACCGGACTTTATGGTCCCGCACATCAGTCAATACCCGCCGGACTTTCAACCGGGCACCGCGTTTGGATACAGTAACTCCAACTACTTGCTGCTCGGCTACATCATAGAACAGCTAGACGGACATACCTATGGGCAGTCGCTATACAGCAGGATTTCTGAAAGAGCCGGCCTCACAAGTACATACTTTGGCGTAGGCGCGCTCGACCAGGTAGAAAACAAGGCACAGTCGTACGCGCACAACGGCCAATGGCAACCAATTGATGAAGGCCCCTTCAGTGGTCTGATTCCGGCCGGCGCCGGCGGGATTGTCTCTACGCCTACAGACATGGCGCTTTTTATTGATGCCTTGTTTACCGGCAAGCTGGTATCGGACACCAGCCTCGCGCTGATGCTGCCCAAAGATGACAACTTTTATAAACTTGGCTTGATGCGATTCCCCCATGCAGCCTTTACGGGTTATGGGCATACGGGCGGTTATGTTGCCACAGAATCCAGCCTGGCGTACTACCCGCAGGACAGCCTCATAATTGCTTATGCAACAAATGGCATCGTCCTTAGAAAGGAAGATATCTTGTCAAACGTATTGAAAATCTATCACGGCGAACCGTTTGCCGTCTCGATGAACCGGGACGTTCAAACTGCGCTTGTTTTTGCATTTGGGCTCCTGCTATTTGCTTGTATCAAAACACATATTCGACCGCAGCAGTGGCGCTGGACCGGGTTAGGAATCCTGCTGTTGTTTTGGGCCGGCACAGCAATCGCCGGACAACTCCTGGGAGCGCATAGCCACGTACAAGATGCGGTCACAGACCTTGCTGCGTTTTACAGTGCCTCAGGCACCTTCATGGCGAGCATCGAGCTGGTTATTGCCCTGACTTTGCTCTTTTTTCTACACGCATGTTATGCCGCTTGCAAACGCGAAGGCCTGAGCATCCTGCCGCTACTACCTGCGCTATTTATTCCCATCTCATTGTTGGGCGCAACGCTTTTCTCCTTCCCGAATCCACTGTACACCCTGTTTGCAAACCTCATCATTCTATCGGCATTCTCCCCCCTGCTTGCCCTTATCTTTTGGCGGACACAGAAAGGAGCAGGCATACGATGGGCAGCGGCAGCAAGCCTGCTTCTGATGGTACTCTCTCTCGGCTTAATTTTCAGCCGGCCAAGCTTTCCTGCATTTGTTCATGCCTACTGGGGCCTTATACAGCGAAGCCTTTACCTGGGCTGGACAGTATGGATTGCCGCGCTAGGTCTGCTTATGCCGCTCAAACCCACCACCCCTTAATCCACACTTTTACCTGGAGGACAAGTATTTTTCCGTTACAAACTGGTGCCAGCCCGACTCAAAATCGGCTACCGGCACACCCAATATCGCGGGTATATCACCATTGGTGTTGATCAGGTCGATGAGCACCGATTGCCCCCATTCGGATATGATGTAGTCGACCAGTAGATACCCGACATCGTAGATGTTTTTGCTCGCATTAAAGCCGGCATTGAGTTCTTCCATCGTTGGGAATGCTTTATCCCGCATGTAAGCCACATTCGCCGGATCATTGAATTCATCAGCTAAATACAATGCTACCGCCTCCCACAACCACCTCGGATTGTTACCAAAGTCAGGATTAAGGTTTAACGAGACCACGTGCGCAAATTCATGGACAGCTTCTTTCTGCGCAGAGAGCCGGCGATGGTAAAGCAACCGCAACTCCCTGTCCCCTGTCACATACCCTCTCGAGCCGGGAAATCGCGCCCCCAACGTTTCTTCCATGGCATCCTGGTATGCCTGCTCATCAGACCAGATCTGTACCGTGATCGTGGGCAAAGTGTCTACGGCAAGTGCCTGCGCTACGCGCGCGTAGTTTGCCTCCAATGCCGTCGTTAGATGCGCCACATCCCCAACGGTAAGGGTATCATGCAACACAAAATCAAACGGCGCCGGCCCTTGTGATGCTGGCAATCGAGAAGCCTCGTCACAAGTCATCGATAAAAACAAAAGCGTATTGATGATCAGGGTGAAGTTTGCAAACTTTGTCATATCCCGGGTAGATAGATTATATACCATCACGTACAATAGTCACCGTATACCTGACGGATGTGCAAGCAGTTGCACGCATTGAATAAAGGCGCTGGGTACAGATACTGCGCCAGGCAATTAGCACGTACACGCAAGCATTCATCTACAAAAGTAGATATGAAAAACTTAAACTGGCTGCGACAAGGATTCCCCGTCACAATGGCGGCTCTACTTCTAGTGTTGGGGGTTACATCCTGTTCAAAAGCAAAAAAAGACCCGTTAAAAGCTGCAGGAGATAGCATTTTGATAACGGGTATCTCACTGGTTCTGGCAGAAGAGAACCGGGCAACTTCACCAAAGGATATCTTAATTTCTGATGGTAAAATTGCAGGAATCAAGGATGCCGGCTTACTTCCCCATTCTCTTGCGAAAAACATCATATCTGGAGAAGGTTTATTTGTGATGCCTGGTATAATCGATGTGCATGCGCATATTGGAGATGGAGGTATCAACGCGCAGTCACCTTCAGACCGCCAGAACGCATTGACGCAGTTTGTCCGCTACGGGGTCACCTCAATTTTTGTCCCCGGCGGCGGAGCTGGAAACGACCATAACATGGCTGAATGGAAAGCTCGCTGCAAAACCAGTGAGCTACGCTGCCCCGATCTATTCGGATCAGGTGCACTCATAACAGTTCCGGGTAGCCATCCCATCAGCACCATCTGGAATTTTCCCGAGGACATCTCTGAAAAAATTTTATACGCGCGCGGCGCTACGGTGGTCAAGGAAGACACAAACGTTGATTCTTTGATAGAAAGCAAAGTGGCACTTGGCGCGGATGCCATCAAAATAATAATTGAAGACTGGGGAGGAACGGTACCCCGGTTGCCCAATCATCAAATCGAACAACTCACCAGCGCCTCACACCGTCATGGACTGAAAGTATTGGCGCACGTCAGCATGCCGGCACATATTGAAAACGGATTGGCGCATGGCATTGATGCTGTAATGCACTCTGTAGAAGGGCCACTTGGTCAGCTTACGCTTGAATCAATGGCACAGCAACGCGTCTTTTTTGTTAGCACCCTGTCACTCTATGACGGATTTATAAACAGGGCACTTGGGAAAAAGACAACTGATGTTTTTGCCCTTGCTGGCGTATCAGAAACTGCGCTGGCAAGCCTGGAAGACTTCAACTTTAGCCCGTTTGATACCAGGGAGCAAGCCCTTTCGGTACAAGCAACTATTTTTGACAACCTGCGACGCGCAGCTGAAGCAGGCGTGCCGCTGGCACTCGGTACAGATGTGAATAATCCGGCTGTGTACCCGGGATATTCTAGCCACAGAGAAATGGAGCTTATGGTCCAGGCCGGCCTTTCACCGGCTGTTGTCCTTGAAGCGGCTACACACGGTGGTGCCATTTTCCTGGCTAAACACACCGAACTCGGACGCATTCAGCCAGGATATGAAGCAGACTTGTTATTGCTGAAACAAAATCCACTAGAGGATATCCGACATACGCGTGGCATCCATACAGTAATTGCAGATGGCCGGCTTGTTGAAAATGTGGTTACTGTACCCTAGCCTGCCCCACCACCATCTGACAAACAACCTGATGTAGCCCATGCATCCCTATCTGTTAGCAGCCGCCATTGCAGCCGCCATCGTTGGACTTGTACATTCCGTCTTGGGTGAAGTACTGATATTTAGCCGTATGCGGTCCGATCGCCAGATCATCCCTACTGTTGGCAAGCCATTGCTCCACGAGCGGCATGTGAGAATACTATGGGCAACATGGCACATTGCCTCAATTTTTGGATGGGCCCTGGCCGCGGTACTGTTCAGCCTTGCACAACCGGCATCAGAGATGCTGCTTCAGGAGGTTGTGGTTCATGCCATTGCCGGCGGCATGTTCGCAAGCGGATTACTCGTCTTGATTGCCACCAAAGGCAAACACCCCGGATGGCTTGGCTTACTCGTTGTAGCAGCTTTGTGCTGGCTTTCATGAACACGAAGTAAGCGAGCCACTTTAGCCAACCCCTGGTGCAATGGACATGCAGCAAATGCCAGGCGGTGGGAGCTTTTATTAAAGTAAGCATCAAAAACACATGTGTCCTACCTTAAGAAAACGGTAGTACCTGTATTCATTACAACCAAAACGCACCATGAAGTACATCCTCTCTCTGATATGCTTTTTGATCGCACTAACTGTAGTCCCGGCCCAGGCACAAAGCATGCAGCTTGACGAAGCCACTGAATCAAAAATTGCAGCACTGGAAGAACAGGTTATTGCCTGGCGTCGAGACTTTCATGAACACCCAGAGCTATCCAATCGTGAGTTCAGGACTGCGGAGAAAGTTGCGGCCCATTTAAAGCAGCTGGGCATGGAGGTAACCACTGGTGTGGCGCACACGGGTGTAATAGGACTCCTTAAAGGCGGCAAACCCGGACCAGTGGTCGCGCTCCGCGCTGACATGGATGCACTCCCTGTGACCGAGCGGGTTGACCTTCCGTTTGCCTCGAAGCAAACGGCCCTATACAACGGTGAAGAAGTGGGTGTCATGCATGCTTGTGGACACGATACCCATGTGGCTATGATGATGGGCGTGGCGGAGGTGCTTGCCGGCATGCAATCTGTACTAAAAGGCACGGTAAAATTCATTTTTCAGCCAGCGGAAGAAGGTCCGCCGGCTGGTGAGGAAGGCGGCGCCAAACTGATGGTCAAAGAGGGCGTGCTCACCAATCCTGACGTCGATGCTGCCTTTGCCCTGCACATCGATGCACTCACGGAGACGGGTTACATCAACTACAACGCCGGCGGCACCTTTGCCAGTGCTGACGACCTGTACATCAAAGTAAAGGGTGAACAATCCCACGGCGCTTTTCCCTGGCTAGGCGTTGACCCCATTGTTACGTCAGCCCATATTATCACGGCCCTGCAGACCATTGTCAGCCGGCAGGTCCCCCTCATCGAACAAGCAGCCGTTGTGACAATCGGCAGCATCCATGGCGGCAATCGCGGCAACATCATCCCGGAAGAAGTAGAAATGGTCGGCACCATCCGTTCACTCGACCCTGAGGTCCGCGACAACATCCATAAACAAGTGCGCCGTATTGCCACAAACGTTGCAGAAAGTATGGGTGCAACCGTTGAGGTAGCAATTGGCGAACAAATGGCTTATCCCGTCACCTACAACAACCCCACGCTTACGGATGAAATGACGCCCGTCCTGTCTGCGATTGCCGGCGAAGGGCGCACCTACGTCCGCAAACCCGAAACTGGCGCTGAAGACTTTGCCTATTTTGCTGAGCTCGTGCCCGGCTTCTACTTCATGCTCGGCGGCCGGCCATCCGACGTACCGCTATCCGAAACCGCTGATCATCACACACCTGATTTCTATATCGACGAAAGCAGCCTGATCCTTGGCGTCCGGGCCATGACTGCGGTGGCGCTTGCCTATATGGAAAACCACACCGGCGATTAAGCCCTTACAAGAAGTCCTAATTGATAATCCCTAATGCAAGCCGGGCATCCCGACAAATCATGAAGCGCATCTTTCTTTGTCTTTTCCTCGCCCTACCCCTAAATAGCGCGATAAGCCAATCGGCTGATACGCTCTATGCGCCACATATGGAGGCCCTATTTGCATCGTGGGCCTCTGTGCAAGATTCGCTTGCAGAAGTTTGCAAAACGCAAAACCCCTGTAGCACCACTTCACACTACACGCATGGCAAAATCCCCTTCCGGATACAGCTTCAAAACACAAGCACTACGCTGGACATTGATGAGGCGGGGCTTTCAAGAATGATCAAAGACCTCGTCTCAGTGCGATTCCCTGGTTTCGTTGCAACTGAGGCGGCAACCTATACAGGCCCACATAGAGATACCCTGTTGATTGACATCAGCCTGAGTAACGCAAACATGCGCATGACACCGCAAATCATGACCAGTTATGCGTACGGCTCAGGAGTACATGAAGGCATTATCTGTCGAACAGGACAGACGCACGATTTAACCCAACGCAACGGCGATCCAATCCCTGTTGCCGAATCTGATACCCTGTGGTCTTCGATGGGCATTACATCATTCACAATGGGCGGCACTATTTACGCAGACGTGCTGGACATTATGGAGTGTTATTTTGAACGAAAAATCTGGCCAACATATAGAGACTTTTCCGACAGAAGCCGCATCGCCTCCAATCCCTGGTATCTCAAAAACAACGTTAGTCCGCCGCCGCGACACAGGAGTTACTGCTATACAATGAGTCATACACCCACAATCGTCGGACCAGGTATAGTTTCTCGTGAAGACAGGTATGAGTTTGGCTCAGCACTCAGCCCGAATTGTCAAGAACTGTTTGTAGGTATCCAACATGACAACTGGGTTTCTATAGAAATGTATGAACGCGATGGTGAAAGCTGGGCATTCAGTCACCACGTCATTGGTAGCGAAACAGCCAGCACTAATGATCCATACATGTCTTCAGACGGCAAACGGCTGTATTTTATTCTGAAACGCGGTACACAGCATGATATAGCATATATCGAGAGGCAGGGTCAAAAGCAGTGGAGTGCGCCCATAGTGCTGCCTTCCCCTGTAAACACAGACAGCAGTGAATTCTACATTTCGTTTAGAAACAACAACCTGGTTTTTGCCTCCAACCGGGATGCAACGCGGCGTGGGGATTATAACATTTATGAGGCGCAGCACGAAGCAGATGGCTTCACCAGGGTACAAGCCTTCCCTGAGGGCATAAACACCCGCGGTTATGAAGCGGACCCGTTTATTCATCCCAGTGGCAACTACCTGCTTTTTGCTTCCAATCGCAAAGGTGGTCGAGGGCAGGGGGATATTTATGTTTCATTTAACCAGGGCGACGGGGTGTGGTCTGACCCGCAGCCTATCCTAGAAATCAATACAGAAGGCCACGAACTGTGTCCGTTTGTCACAACTGATGGTTCAACGCTCTACTACACCAGCAATCAGGACATATACCGCATCAATGCCTGGATCTTGTACGCCTATAACCCCAAAAATCAGGTTACAGATTAACCCACACCTCTCCCTGGCTTGGCTAATCCATGGAGGCTAGCAACTTATGGTCCCCAGCAGAGACTTAATATGGACCCACCTACCACTTGCTTAGCCACCCTCCACAACCGCCATTAGATGACCAAGCTCAAGACTGCCCTCCTCTTTTTCACAGCCCTTTTAACCTGGACCGCTTTTATTATTTACGGTCTTACGTCAGGATTTTTGCTACGTGGCATCACCACTGACGACTCTCCTGCAGCCTTCATTGCGGCAGCGGAAGAAAAGCTTCAGGAAGCGTACGCCGGCAACATGGCCATGGCCTTGCTCGATGACGGAGAAGTTGTTGGTACGGCTTATCATTCGGTAGCTGAAGAAGTGACTGATTCCACGGCGTTTCTTGTTGCCTCACTCAGTAAATGGGTAACCGCCTGGGGCGTGTTCAAACTTGTCGAAACCGGACAGTTAGACCTAGATGCCCCTGTTGATTCATACCTAACCCGATGGCAACTCCCAGCGAGCAACTTCGACAATGACGAAGTGACCGCACGCCGGCTCCTTAGCCATACAGCCGGACTCGTGGATTCCCTGGGGTATGCCGGCTTTAAACCGGGCGAACCCGCCCAAACGCTCGAAGCCTCTCTCACCGCACCCGCAGACGCTTCATGGTCCGATGGCGCTGCACGCGTTGGCATAGCACCAGGCGACCAGTTCATCTATTCCGGAGCAAGCTACACCTTGCTCCAACTGCTGATCGAAGAAATCAGCGGGCAACGTTTCCAGGATTTCATGGCCGACCAGATTTTAGAACCACTGGGCATGCATCATTCAACCTTCGACAGAGACAAAGCACACAGCGGGGACCTCGCCCAGCCGTACAAAACCGACGGCACCCTCAATGTCTACGACCAGTTCACCGCGCTTGCAGCGGCTTCCCTGTATACCACAACAGGAGACATTGCACGCTTCATACAAGCCAACCTGGGGTCAAACCCGGTACTTTCCGAAGCATCTCTTGATGCGATGTATACCGCCCATGCATTCATTGGAGACACGGGCATCCATGCGCTAGGTCCGGAGATATTTGCACGAGACGGGAAAGGCACGTTCATCCACGGCCACGACGGCAGCGGCGACGCACTAAACACCGCCGCTCGGATCAACCGTGAAACCGGTGAAGGGATTGTTGTATTTGTAACCGGCAACTATAATTACGCCTCTCGTATGGCTGACTACTGGATTCACTGGACGACTGGTATTGCCGACTTTGTGGTCATTATGTCTAACAAGAACTGGCTACTCACCCTTTTACTGGCTGGGTATGGGGTGATTCTTGTTGGGGGGATTGTACTGGCCAGGCGCAAGAAATGACGGTGCAGGTAGTTCTGGCAACAAAGCAGTGCAATAAAACAGTCCAGCAAAACAGTACCGGTTGCCCATAACTTACAGGCAACCTACTTTACAGGATATTCCTCCCACCCGCATATACGCACCGTATGAAATGTTTGCGCCCCTTAAACTTGCTGGTGATTATTTTGCTGATGGGATGCTCGTCCAATCAGCAGACCGCACCGCCAGCTTCGACACACCAACCGCTACAAGTCTTCCTTGTACGACATGCCGAGAAAGCAGACGCCAGCAGAGACACTGATCTGTCACCCCAAGGCTACGAACGTGCATCCACTCTTGCGGCTGTACTGCGCAGTTCAGACATAACACGTATTCACAGCTCAGACTACAAGCGCACAAGAAACACTGCAGCGCCTGTTGCAGCGCAACTAGGACTGGAAGTTGAACTTTACGATCCACGCAATCTGCCGGACTTCGCAGCGCAACTGAAAGCCGCCGGCGGCATCCATCTCGTCGTTGGGCATAGCAACACCACGCCGGCGCTGACTGCATTACTCGGCGGCGATCCGGGCACGCCCATCGAGGAAAAAGCAGAGTACGACCGACTCTACATGGTTTCTATTGCCGCAGATGGGAGCGTCAGCAGTACGTTGCTGCGGTTTGGTAACAAGTATGCGCCGCACTAGGTATACATCCTATGCTTATCGATAAATACCTGCCAGCATACGACGTACAAAGCGCGCACCAGATCACGATCGATGCGCCGGCATCAGCTGTGTATAAACACATCTGTCACCTGGACATGGGCGCATCACCCATTATCCGCTTACTTTTCAGACTCAGAGGCATGCCGGCTGATGCACTGAGCCTTGAGGCACTGGAGCAGCTGCGGTTTGCCAAGCTGGAAGAAATTGAAAACCAGGACTTATTGCTCGGCATTATCGGTCGTTTCTGGAGCCTCGACGGCGACTTACAACAGACAGACCCCACCCACTTTTTGCAATTCAACACACCCGGATATGCACGGGCAGCATGGCGTTTCAGCCTCAACGAGTCCGAGCCTGGCCGTACCCTGCTCAGCACTGAGACGCGTGTCCAATGCACAGATCTAAACAGTGCACGCAGGTTCAAGTTGTACTGGCGCGTCGTAGGTCCTTTCAGCGGCTTGATTCGGCGAGAGATGCTGCGCATCATCAAGAAAAATGCAGAGGCAGAGCTAGAGACGCCAGCTTAAAAACATCCCTTCAGGCGGGATCTCACTAAATATCTCGCTGCACCCGTTTATCAACCTCTATAACGCGGTTCACATCGTTCCAAATCAGATTCAGGTAATAGATGCCCTGTTGCTCTTGCAGCCACTCCCAGCGCATCGGACCGTTTCCAAATGAATGGTAGTTGTTGATGAGTACACCCGAGGGTTCGTAGACCTCCAGCATAAATTCGCCGGCGTCAGGTGTACGCACCTTGAGCGATTCATGGCGGGCCTCCCCTGTTACATGCTCTGTGTCAAATTCAACAAAAAGCTGGTTCTCGGGGTCGTTTGTCTCCGGGATTGCAAACGGTGGCAACAACTTCTGATCAACCAGTTGTACTTCGTACCGCACTTCCTCTTCCAGCGCATCCCAATCGAGTTTGCCAACACGCGCCAGCATTTGCGGATGGTAATTGCGGGTTGCAATTTCACTGTATGATTGCCAAGATTCCAAAGCTTGCTGCATGTTTGCCCGCGCAGCTTGTTCATACGTGCCATCCTGATTTCCCTGCTCGAAAAACTCCAGCGCTACAGCAGCCCTTATTTTGTATTCGTAATATTTTCCAAGATGCGCAATAGCCTTAATATCATCTAGCGTCAACGCCAATGTTTTGCTGTTACCCAAATCCAATTCCGCTACAAGCGCAAGCGACTCCTCTGCATGCTGCGCAAGGTTATCTGCGACATCCAAGGGCGTGATCGCCTCCGTCAAGTCTAACTCATTCCTGACCCGCTGTACATACTCGCGAGGATTGATGATGCCCGACCGCGGCATGGGCGTAGCCACCTGGAAGTCATTTACATAACGAAACGTTTCGCGCGAAGAACTGCTCTCCGGCGCAAACTGCCGATCACCCGGGCGGAATTGAAAACGGTTGATTTGTGGTATGATTTCGGACGCAGCCGCCCAGGCATCGTAGAGCGTCGCCGGCTCCGCCAACCCAAAACGTTGTGCAAACTTTCGTTCGAAGAAATCCTTGGACAGGTCGTTGTTGTATGCAAGCCGGCCCCACATCATGAACCGGTACCAATGTTTATCGATCTCAAGCTTGCCCTGCATGGTCGGCGCTTTGTCAGCAAATACGCGTCCCCACACATAACCATCCGATCCCATGTGGATGCCTTCAGTCAACGCCAACGGCAGATTGTCGAGGAAGTCCTGTACGTATTCAGGATTCCCCCACCGAAACACAAACGTATCGTCGTTGCGCAAATTCCACCACGTCCTACGTCCATTTTCATCCGCTAAATACGGTATAACCCGCGCTGCCAGATGCGATGGTGCTGACGAGGAGTAGGTGCGTGCCATCAAATACTTGAAGCTGAAAGCAAACGGATCGGGGTAGTTGCCCCAATACTTCTGAATATCGTCGTACCCGGAGTACCAGAAGCGGTGCATAAAGTCAATGCTCCGGGTTGGATCGATGGCTTTTGCTTCCGCAAGGCCGCGCCCATAAGTTTCCCACAACCACTTTTCCCGCGTCCAGTCGGGTACTGTGCCGTCAACCGGCATGTTTTCGCCGGCGGTTACTCCAATGCCTTTCAGGTCTGGATACGTCAGCACCAACTCTTTTACGGCTTCTCTAAAGAAGGCCTGGGTTTTCTCATTCGTGATGTCAGCCGTAATCCCGTGCCTGGCGTCTATGCCGTTTGGGTAAATGGACCAGGTGATGAGGTGTACGTCAATCCCCCGGCTTTTAGCGTGTGCCATCACCTTTTGCCAGAAGGCAATTTTCTCCTCGACACTGATGGATTTCACCAACTCCATATCCGCTACAACATGCTCAGCTACCCCACCCGGCTCACCCCATGCCTGCCACTTTTCTGACAACGGTGCGCGGGAGCGGTAAACATCATCGAGTGCCAGCCCAGGAAAAGCCTCCAGCTTTAACAAGCTCGTAAAGGGCTGCGGATTCCAAAGGGTGAGCTGGTTGTAGCGGTGCAGCGCCATCTGGTCGAGATAGGCTTCCCAAAACGTGAAGTCCCAGACAGTTGCGATGTTTTCCTGCGCCGCATCCCCGGTATCGTCGTAAGAGGGGTTTCGCGCATCAAGGGGGATATTGAATTTGAGTCCGCGTTTTTTGATAAATGGTGCCTGGGTGACGGACAGTGAAGCCAGGTCTCCTTTTAAAGATACGCGCTCTGCAAACTCGAAGAGTCCGTACATGGCACCACGGGGGTCGCCGGCAGTGATGAAAGCCGAATCCGATCTAGTATGCAGGGCAAATGCTTGCGCCGCCAGATCTTCTGGTGCCAGCGCAACACTGAGGTAATCGAAATCGTGCGTAATTTCGCGAAGCACCTCAGTCACCTTGTCGAGCCCAAAATCCACCATGGGTGACTCAATCGCGTTGTTGATTTGGAGGGCTGGATAGGACTCAGGCTCGCTATTACAGGAAGTAAGCAATAACAAGGCTACAGCGGGTAGCAAGATTCTCATGGGTGGCATCAGCTAATGGGTGTGGCGCTGATCTATAAGATATGTGAGCGTTAGGGGTAAACAAATTATCGCCGGCAAGACATGCACAGAAAATGCTATTTTGTTCAGGCTTGTTTTCGCACATGCAGAGGCTTGTGTAGAGACAGTAGTCTTTTATGCGAAACACTCCCCATCGGTCAATCGTCTTGCAAAACATTTTTGTCATCACGCACACGGAATCCGTTCATCACGTTGAACAATTGGGTGGTGGTTGGTATGACACACCACTCACCGAAAAAGGAAAAGCTGATGCATACCGAATTGCACGCAGTCTATCCGCACAAGTCCAGGCAGATGCGCTTTCCATTTTCTCTTCTGATCTCAAACGCTGCACAGATATGGCGAACATCTTTCAGGAGGTGTTTGGGTGCATGTACAAAGCAGATCCCAGGCTCAGGGAAATGAGTTGTGGTAGTGCCGAAGGCATGAGCCGGCAGTGGCAAGACATGCACATCAACCCTGTGCCGGCCAACAACAACAGACTCGACCACCGG
>JBCCIM010000177.1 GCA_039111535.1 Bacteroidota bacterium
AAATTCGATCGTCTCTCTTGAACGTGATGATACTGAAACTGCTGAACAGAATCTTTTTTCCGCACAGCAGCTGGCGCCGGACCAGTTTGAAGTATTGTACCTGCTTGGCAGTCTTTATGAGAAGAAAGAAGATTTTCCTTATGCCCTCGAGTGGTACAACAAGGCCCGTGATGTAGCCCAGCCTGGACAAATGGAGCAGCTGGCTGGTCAGCACCTCGACACGATGGCGCAGGTCCACTCAGGTGGCAATGCGGTCCGTAAAAAGCTGAAGATATTTGTCCGCCGCGGATTTGATCAGTTCCTGTCTAACCTCATTGAGGGGCTGAATCCATTCTATGATGTAGAGCGCGTCGTGATAGATGCTGTCGACCAGATCGAGCCGGCTATGGAAGACGCCGACATTTGCTGGTTTGAATGGTGTGATGAATTGGTGATGTATGCCACGCGGCTTGAAATTTCGAAGCGAAAGCCTATCGTGTGCCGGCTCCATCGATACGAAGCATTTACGGATATTCCAGGGAAAGTACAATGGGAGCATGTGGATGCCCTGATGCTTGTCACGGATCACCTGATTACCATTTTACGGCAAACCGTACCCGGCATCGAAGACCGTGTGCAGGTTTCTGTTGTGAACAATGGCGTAGATACAGACAAAATTGCGTTTGCTCCCCGCGGTCACGGCTACAGCGTTGCCAGCGTAGGGTACATTCATATGCGCAAAAATCCGATGATGCTCCTGCAGATTCTGGAGAAGCTGGTTCGTTTCGATTCGCGCTATAAGCTGCACATAGCCGGCAAGTTTCAAGATTCCCTCGTCAAAATGTACTGGGATCATGCCATCCGCGAAATGGGCCTGGCAGATCATATCCAGTTTGATGGCTGGCAGGAGAACATCACAAGTTGGCTGGCTGACAAAAACTTCCTCGTTTCCACCAGCATACATGAAAGCTTCGGATACTCGATTGCTGAAGCCATGTCGATGGGCATCAAGCCGATTGTGCATAACTTCCCGTTCTCTACGCGTATCTGGCCCGAGCAAATCCTGTACAACACGGTTGATGAGGCGGTGGGCATGATCACTTCAAATGTTTACAGCTCCGTAGCGTATCGCAACTTCATCGAATCGAACTACGCACTCTTCGACCAGGTGACGCAGGTACGAAAAATTCTGTCGGGACTGCCGAAAGAGAAAATGCGCGACATCAAAACCCCAATGTTCGAGAAAGGCGCGTTGCAGAGCAAAGTCGATCAGTTAGTACAGCTAAAGACGCCGGCTGCAGGCACTGAGGCCGTCAAAGCTGCAAAAACCGAAGCGAAAGCTGAAGTGAAAATGGCTACGCCGGCTACCTGATCTGGTACCTGCCGTACCTGTTGCATAATTCAAGCCCGATGTTGTTAATTGGATGCGCACGCATCTGGTTCACCATCGGGCTTTTTTAATGCAGGAAATTTCTCAGGGTTACATGGCCTTACTGGCTGAGCAACTGGCATTTGTTGCTGCTTTTCTCGGTGGCTTCTCTGCTACGTTTTTGGGGACCTTGCTTGCCATCAAACATAAAGATGGACCGCATACCAAAATGGTGGTTGCACTAGCTATTTCAGCGTCTGCATTTATTGTGGCTGTCCTGGGCTTCACCGGAATGGTGGTTTATGGGCATCCCGACAATCCCATACCGTACGGATCGTATAACTATATGCGGCTCTGTGGAATTCTGGCGTTTTCGATAGGGATCTATAGCCTGTTGTGGGCTATTGGACTCAGCGGCTATATGATATCCAAAAAAATAGGCCGCACTACGCTGCTTATTGCAACCAGTGCGGCCTTGCTTACCTTTTTTATGCTGTTTGACTACAGCGCATGATGGCCCGTTTTACAAGCGCAAAATCAAGCGCGCCAGCTTACACAGTCTCTGGGAAAAGCTCACTAAATCGTGTTGCATGCTCGGGGTAGGCTGTACCGAACATGGTGGCAATGTTGTTGGCTTCTTCGCTATCCCCGAGGGCGCGTGATACCTGAAAGAGTTCAATCAAAGCCTCTGGGCTGTCTTCAATCAACAAAGATTTTTGAATAGCTGCGCGTGCATCCTCATACGCTCCCTTGAGCCGATCGCTGGTTGCCTTGAGCATCCAGGCCTCATGGTTTTCCGGGAATTTGAGCGTAGCAGCAAGCGCAAGCGTGCCTGCTTGATGCAGCTCTTTGGTGTGGAGGAGTGATTCGAAGGCAGCTTTCAGCTCGGCAAAGGTCGAATAGGTATAGTCGAGGTCTTCGAGTTTGGCTGACCCGGTTGCCGGCGCCGTGTCATCTTGCAAGAGCGACGCGGTGATTTTCTGCATGCGCTCTTCCCATTCCGGGTACTTGGCGCGCATGTAGTCGGACGTCCGTTTAGCTTCTTCATGCTGGTCGGTTGCAATGGATAGCTGAATCAGCTCAACCAGTGCCTCGGGCGTTTCATCAATCCGAATGGACGTGTCAAGCGCGCTCAATGCTTCATTATAGGCAAGGCTTTGCCGGTGTACGATCGCCTTCAGAATAAAAGGATAAGGCAACTCGCCATACTCGCGACAAGCATGCTCAGTGATGACCAGTGCTTCATCGAGTTTGTTGTTGCGTAGTGCAGTTTCGAACTGTGCGATGTACTGGTCGAAGGGGAGACGCGGTTTCTGTTGTGTGCTTGCCGGCGCTGAGAACTGGGGGACACGGGCCTGCGTGATCAGCCGGCCGCGCAAGATAACCGGAATGCCGCGTTCGAACATACCGTATTCCTGCCAGATTTGTAGTGTCTCCTTGTCTGAGGTGTTGGACCCGTGCTCAATGCCGGCTGGATTGCGATAGTAGAGCCCCAGGGTTTCAGGATAACGGTACAAGTTTTCCTGCTTGCCAATCCGGAGCCAGAACTCATAGTCGCCGGCAGAAACCATTTCATCGCGAAAATACCCATACTTCTCATGCAGTGATTTACGCCACATCGGCTGTGAGCCTATAATGCAGTGTCGCTCGAGCTCTGCATAGCTGTATGGTGGCCAGTTGAGTAATTTAGAGGAAGAAGTTGTCTCAAATGATTCATGCGCTACGGATGTGTCAATTTGCCCTGGGTACAGCAAGGCAAATTCGGGATGTGCATCAAGGTAGCGGGCAAGGGTTTCCAGTGCATCCTTCCTGTGCCGGTCATCTGTGTTGGCATTTGTGATGTAGCGGCCACTGGCCATCCTGATGCCGCGATTCCAGCTTGCATATAGTGTTTCACGTTCAGGTGCGCGGACGTAGTGGATGTTGTCGAAGTTGCGCTGGTATCGTTCGACAATCTCTTTTTCGTTTTCAGGGCTATGCGCATCGATTACGATAATTTCGAGCCCACCTTGCTGGTAAAGCGACTGGCTCACGAGGTTGTGGAGGCAGCCATCCATAAATTCTTCAGACGCATACGTGGAAACGATTGCTGACACCTTGATGTCGTGGTTCTCTGTTTCCGGCGTGCTGGCTTTTATGGAAAACTCCAGTGCTTTTTTTCGGGCTTCGGAGAACGTAAGGTCGCCTGTTATTTCGTTGAAATTTGAGTGGGTGTTGCGGAGGGCTGCGTAAACGCGACGGGCTTCTTCTTCTTTGCCGGCCGTCTTCAGGGCCCTCGCAAGGTACCACTCGACCCGCCAACTATCGATCTCATTGGCAAGTGCAGCCGTGTATGCAGATACAGCCTGTTCTGATTCTTCCCGTTTTTCGTGCACCAGGCCTTTCCATAGTTGCAGGTGCGGGTCTGAAGGCGCGTGTGTATTCTGGTCCATAATGGCATCACAAAGCAACGCCGGCGCTGCGGCAATGGAGTTATCAGCTGCTATTTGTTGTGATATTTCTGGGTGATGCAGGCTAATGGCAAAAGCCAGTCCGTGGTCGTCAAGTGCATCGGTGAAAATCTGCGCGGCGCCCGGTGTTTCTGTTGGCGTTTGCAAGGCCTCATCGCCGTATGGGGTGCATCCCCAGGCATGTACTTGTTTGGGCCGGCTGGCGAGAAAGCTGTAAATCTTGTTAAAGGTATACGCCGCATTGGTTGCTCCAAGGTGTGTGCGAGCAAAAATCGAAGCGTTTAATCCGATGCGCGCCCGCTCAACCGGGTTGTTATACAGAAACGTAACAGCACGCTGGAAATCTTCAGCTGTGTGTACAATCAGTCCCGTCTCATTATGCTTGATGAGGCCCCCGATGCTGCTGTGCGTAAACACAACCGGGGCAACACCGGCAAACATTGCTTGCTGCAGGTGCAGGGCTGCTGTGGAGCCCGAATGCTCTTTCACTGCGTAGCCAAAAACGTCGAGTTCTGCGAGGGTTTCCGGGAATGCCGATGCCGGCCTCATACTAAACTTGTAGCCGGCATGCAGTTGCTTTGCTGATGTTTCTATTGCTTCCGTAGAGCCGTCCCCACAGATCATAAAAGATACATCAGGAATTTCGATCGCCGTTGTCAGCGCTACCAGGTCTTCGCGAAGTTCACTTGCCGGCGTATCCGCAGAGAATCCTACGTTAAATCCACTGTGTGGCTGGGATTCAAAATTATTAAGCAAGCTGAAGTCGGCCGGTGGCACAATGCAGGTTTGTCTGTCAATTGGTTCGGATGCGTTTGTAACGGCAAAAGCCGGATGATTGTGATAAGAAGCCATTGTACTGGCCAGACGCACTTCAACCATTTGGGCAGCTGCCAGCGGTAGAATATGCGGTAACACATCCCCTGTAGAATGGCACCAGAGTACAAAGCGCGCCGGCGGAAGCGGGCGCCTGAGCAGCGTGTTGATAATGGGTGTGTTGGTGTATTCGATCTGAACGATATCGGCTTCCTCGATTTGCTGGAGCAACGTTGCTGCGTCCGGCTTGATTGTGAGCGCGATATCAGCTTCGCTTGCCCAGCTACCGGCTACCGGACTGGCAGTGTCCAGCGCCATGACTGTGTGCTGGTAATTGTACTGTCGTGCTGACCACTTGGCCATGTTCAGGATGGCCTTTATGGTTTTGTTGTTTTCGAGGTGCTCTACAAGGTGAAGGATTCTGGGCATGCGTAAGCCTGTTTGATCTAATCTGTTTGATCTAATCTGTTTGGTGCAGTGCTGTTTTGCACAGTACTGTTGGGTAGTGGCACAGCATCAGAATGTGCTGCGTTGCTGGGGTCTATAGAGATGTCTGAAAGATGTATGCATGTAAAAGGCAAAAGGTATTCCGCGCAACATGGAAGGGGCGGTGTATTTCTTATTCAGGCAGAAGCATGGCAAACGGGCAACCCTAAGGTTTCGGCTGCTGGTTGTAAACCTGAAATCTGCCCGAGATCGACCCTGTTTTCGGGAAAGGATTTCCGCCTCAGGGGCAATTCTTGGTGCAAGTGCTGCCCAGTTGAGAATTTCCAGGGGCAATACGCAAAGGGACCCGTTGTTGAAGGATGAGGGTGACTCATTTTGTGAATCCAATCAGCCGCAGTGCTACAATTATGGCAGGATATCTTGCGCCGACTTATGCAGCTTCGCTGGCCCATGTGGGGCAACCGGTACATCTGGAAGAAAGCGATGCCTGGGCGATTGCGCGCCCGATTGCCGGCAGTGGGCAATTAGATCTTGTTGGGTGTTATCCGTTGATGGCATGCCGTCATTGGGAACACATTGTTGCTGATTTGCATGCGCTGGCGCCGCAATACGTGAGCTTCACCATGGTCTCTGATCCTTTGGGGGCGTACAGCCAGGACATGCTTGCTGCAGCGTTTCCCGATCTGTGCCGGCCATTCAAAAAACACTTTCTGGTGGATCTGCAGGGAGACTATGCCGCCCATTTTTCATCCAATCACGTGAGAAATGCCCGCAAGGCGCACAAGGCCCTTGTAATTCAACGCGTTGCGCATCCGGGGGAGACATTGGATGACTGGTCGCGACTCTACCAACACTTGATAAAGCGCCATGCAATTCGTGGTGCTGCGGCCTTTTCCAGGGAGGCGTTTGTTATGCAGCTTAAAACGCCGGGTATCGTTGTTTACAAGGCTGCAATGGATGAAGAAACGGTAGGTATGGTCCTTTTTTATGAGATGGGCGGACATGTATACTATCACCTTGCCGCCTATACGGGGGCAGGGTATACAAACAAAGCTTCATTTGGAATTTTTCAGCAGGCCTTTGCTGATTTCAGTGCAGCCGGCCTGTCTGTTGTAAACCTTGGTGGAGGCGCCGGCCTTGAAGAAAATGCAGACGATGGCCTGACGCGCTTCAAGCGTGGATGGGCGAGTACCACTGCACCAGCCTATCTGTGCGGACGCATTCTGGATCATGAGGCTTACCAAAAGCTGCTTGCCGAAATGCCGGCCGGGCAAGACAATTTTTTCCCTGCATATCGCGTCAACTACTAAGTGTGGTTAAGGCAACTCTTTCCCTGGCTATATCTCGAATTTCCGGCTATTGCGCCTATGCCGGGTCGTAAAACCCCGTTGTGGAGCCGCATAAGCAGATGCCAGCCTTGGCATTCGCTTTGAACATGGTCTGCTCGAACTATCTATAAATGTAAGCCAGCCATGAGCGCATTCACGCAGACCTTCCTTGCTGATTTTTTCCAGTCGATCCATCGCGTTGAGCAAAATAACTGGGACCATCTCCGTTTCCAGGGAGATCACCCCCGGGCCAACAATTTTATGATCGACAATGCCGTACACTGGATGTACGCAATCATGCGAAACATCGATCAGTATGAAGCTGCCTTCGAGTTGCTGGAAGACGACTATTCACGTGCCTTGATGATCAAGCTGCTTGAATACGATATCCTGGACCATCATCACGTAAAGCTACCCCTGAATACGCCCGAGTTTTGGGCGTCGTACAACAGCGTTGATGAGAAGTATCTGGTCAAAAAAGATGCTGTGCCCTTTGGTGATGGGTTTGTAAACCTGTACCGCGTTCCGGATATGGATATGCAAATATATGGGCATGCGCTTACGGTACTGACCCAGTTTATTCTGAAGCAGTATTTCTTTCAGCGCGGGCCAGTTATTCAGCCGGCGCCTGGCGACGTTTGTATTGACGCGGGTGCATGCCGTGGAGAGGTTTCCCTGCATTTCGCCCATGCTGTAGGGCCCGAGGGGAAAGTGTATGGCTTCGAGTTTGTGCCGGCTAATATCGACATCTTTAAGCAAAATCTGTTGATGAATCCGGCATATAGTCCGCTGGTGCATCTGGTACCATATCCGCTTTGGCACGAGTCGGGGCAAGAGATGCGGTTTTCCGACCGTGGCCCTGCTTCCTCTATCAGAGATGGGAAAGATGCCACGGGAGACCTGGTGACCACAACCCTTACCATAGATGATTTTGTGAGTGGCGAAGGGGTTGATCGGGTAGACTTTATTAAAATGGATATAGAGGGCGCTGAGGTAAACGCGCTGGCTGGCGGGCAGGCAACGATCAAAAAGCATCTGCCCAAGCTTGCCATCTGTGCATATCATAAAAAAGACGACTTCTATCGGATTCCTGCGCTCATCAGGCAAATCGACGCCGGCTACAAATTTTATCTCGATCACTATACCATTCACAGGGAAGAGACGGTGCTGTATGCCGTTCATCCAGATAGCAGCCGAGGATGATATGATAGAGACGTTGGAGCAGGAGCCTATTTATGTTACGCGGCCCAGTATGCCGCCACTTGATGATTTTGTGGTGCATCTGGAGCGCATCTGGGAAAACCGGTGGCTAACTAACAACGGTGAGTTTCATAAACGCCTCGAAGCGGAGCTGGCTGAATTCCTCGGTGTGAAATACGTTAGCCTGTTTTCGAATGGTACCCTGGCGTTGCTCGTGGCTTTGCAGGCGATGCGCGTATCCGGAGAGGTCATAACAACGCCCTATACGTTTGTCGCAACAACGCATGCGCTGCACTGGAACGAAATTACACCTGTCTTTTGCGACATCGACCCAAAAACATACAACCTGGATCCTGCCTGCATTGAGTCGCTGATTACACCGCAAACGTCGGCAATTTTGCCCGTGCACGTATATGGTTATCCCTGTGATGTGAAGGAAATCTCTCGGATAGCAGACATTTATGGCCTCAAAGTTATTTACGATGCCTGCCACGCGTTTAACGTGCGGGTGGATAATGAGAGCGTGCTGAACTTTGGCGATTTATCTGTGCTCAGCTTTCATGCAACAAAGATATTTACCACGCTGGAAGGCGGCGCGATCATTACCAACGACGCCAAGCTGAAAACCCGTATTGACTATCTGAAGAACTTTGGCATAGCCAATGAGACAACCGTTATGGCGCCGGGGATCAACGGGAAGATGAATGAGGTGCAGGCGGCGTTTGGGTTGTTGCAGTTGCAATATGTGGAAGAGAACATCCAGAAAAGAAAAGAGATTACAGACCGGTATCGGACGCAGCTTGCCGGCGTATCCGGGCTGACCTTCCTCGAAGATATACCAGACGTCCAGCACAACTACAGCTATTTCCCGATTTTTATCGACGAAGAAAAATTTGGATTTTCACGCGATAATGTGTTTGATGTATTCAGGGAGAAAAACATTATCTGCCGGCGATATTTCTATCCATTGATCAGTCATTTTTCAATGTACCGAAATCTGCCGTCCGCCAAACATTTACCTGCTGCAGAAATAGCCGCAGCGCAGATCATATGTTTGCCTTTGTACCCTGATCTTGAATTAAGTGTTGTGGATCAGATTTGTGACGTGATACAACACTTTGAATCGTTGCGTGATGAACTCGCTTTGGTTGCCTGATGAACATACAAGGAAAAAAAGTACTGCTGCGTGCCATCGAAGAGTCTGATTTGGAATCATTGCACCGTTGGGCAAATGATCCTGCGATCTGGCCCCTGCTGGCGGGCTGGCATTTCCCTACGTCCATGCAGGACCAGCGGAAATGGTACGCCTCCCTTTCTGTCCAGTCGCTGCATCAACGCTTTGCTATTCAGGCACCCGACGTTGGGCTGATTGGTACAGCCAACCTCGTAGACATCAACTGGAAAGATCGCAATGCCTTTCATGGCATGCTGCTCGGTGATGTAGACATCCGGGGGAAAGGCTATGGTAAAGATACCATTATGACCGTAATGCGCTATGCTTTTGAGGAGTTGGGCCTGGAGCGGCTCGATGGCTCGATGATCGAATACAACGAAGCTTCCCTCGCCGTCTATATTCGCAAATGCGGGTGGAAGGAGGAAGGCCGGCAGCGCAACTACTATTTCCGGAAAAACAGGTATTGGGATAAAGTTATTGTCGGCGTGACGCGCGCAGATTACTTTGCGCTTGTCGAAGAAAACGGGTACTGGGAAGACGCAGGCTGAGCCGGCGTTTGAAACAGCAATTCACATGCCTTACCCCGGCATATAGCAGACGGATACTGTCTGCCTGCTGCACATGCTTTCATTTCGCAAAGGCGGATTCCCGCCATAATGTTCAGGATTATTCGTGGCGTTGCAAGGAAAACACATCGTAGTGCCTGGCGGTGCCGGCTATATCGGCGCAGTGCTGGTGCCACATCTCGTATCGCATGGGTATCGTGTTACCGTTGTCGATACTGCTGAGAGCGGGGTCGAGGACTTTTATGGGCATAGGGGGTGGCATACATCCTGTTGCAGCTGATATCCGCGATGTCGATGCAATGGCGCGTTGCCTCCAGGATGCTGACGCAGTGATTTATCTGGCTGGCGTCTCTGATGGACGGGCAGGCAAAGCCAACCCGGCGCTCACCTTGGATGTGAACGTGCGCGGGTTTGAGCGCTTTGTTGATGTTGTAAAAGACAGCCCGTGTCGGCGTTTCCTGTTTGCGTCTACTTTTGGCGTATATGGTTACAGCTACACAACACAGCTGGTTGAATCGATGCCGCCAGATCCGCAAGAGCCGTATTCGCTTTCAAAATGGAAAGCAGAGCAGATACTGGCAGAAATAAAGACGGATCAATTAACCATTACCTCTCTGCGGTTGGCGATGGTGTTTGGATATTCTCCGCGGATGCGCAACGCGTTTATCGTCAACCATATGATCGATCAGGCCCTCAGCACCGGGCAAATAGATGTGATGGGAGGGCGCCAGGTTCGGCCACAACTCTATATCAGGGATGTTGCCCGGTACTTTACTGCGTTGCTTGAAAAGCCTGCCGATAAGATAGCCGGCAGGGCCTTCAACGCCTGCGGTCTCAATCTATCCCTGATGGAGGTTGCCGTGTGTATTCGCCAGGTCCTGGGGGGCAATATCCAGATCAATCAACTTCCTGCACGCGAAGGAGAGCACACATTTCAATTAAACCAGGACCTTCTTGCCGGCACAACCGGCCTGGTGCCGCAGGGCACCATAGCTGAGGCTGTGTTAGAAATCCAACGTGCACAGGTTGCCGATGCTGCAGACCTCGTTTCTGCATTTGACAGCTGACAGGTCCGCCTGAGGCCTGCGTACCGTACAGCAAATCACATAACATCTCAATGAAGTGGAAAAAATACGGGCACATCTTCGTGCCGGATGGGTCTCGAGACTGGGCGATGAGTCATGCACAGGTGCCCATCGTCAAACAACTCGATGAAGCAACACTGCGCATTTATTATGGCACACGCGATGTGCAAAACCGGACGCGCATTTCCTTTTTTGACACCCGCGCAGATGCTCCGGAAGACATAATTTATGTCCACGATGCGCCGTTGCTGCCGCTTGGTGAAGCCGGCTTTTTTGATGACGCAGGTGTCATGCCATCTGATGTAATTACAGTAGACAATACAACCTACCTGTACTACGTAGGCTGGAATACGGGCAACACGAGCCGTTATCGGACCGCCATTGGATTGGCGACAAGTACGGACGGCGGCGCTTCTTTTAACAAGGTGGCTGACGGGCCAATTATGGACCGGACCATGACCGACCCCGTGTCCATTTCTTGCCAGAGCGTGATGCATGTGGGAGACCAGTGGAAAACCTGGTACATGTCTTACAGCAAATGGGAAGCGCGTAACGGACAGACCGAGCCTTTCTATGAAATCAAATACGCGGTTTCGCAAGATGGTGTTGATTGGAAACGCCCTAACCATACCTGCATCCCGCTGCTAGAAGGAGAAGGTGGGGTGGCATGCCCCACAGTTATCGAGGAAAATGGCCTGCATCGCATGTGGTATTCAACCCGTGGCAGCGGAGATTATCGGGGGCAAAAAAATGAGAGCTACAGGATTGGCTACGCGGAATCAGAAGATGGTCTGACGTGGACGCGCCGGGACGCCGAAAGCGGCATTGATGTCTCGGATACTGGATGGGACGGTGACATGATTGCCTACCCCTACGTAATCCGCGTAAATGGCCGGCTTCTCATGTTTTACAATGGCAATGGATTTGGACGATCGGGTATTGGTTATGCAGAATGGCAAGACGCCTAGACGATTTATCTACACTTCACACGGCTGGAGCGCCAGCAACTGGTTGGCATTCGCACTGAACCTGCATCCTGATATTGTATGCAGCCACAGCGCGCGCAACATGCTTGCTGACAAGAAAAACATGAACAGCAATGCAAACTTGAAGGCACATCTGGCGCAATTGCACAAGGGGTATGTCTCGCGACAAGAACGGTCATTTGATGCCGCCTATGCAGAAATTGAGGACATGGGTACAGCGGTAATGTATGGCTCCGTGCACGTGTACCGTTTGCGGGATTTGCCTGTTGTATTTAAGAAATTTGGTCAGCCTGCGGATGCGTACAATGTGCTGAATTTGGTGCGTCATCCGGTGTCGCTTGTTTGGTCGGGCTATGGGCAGTTCAAGGACCTGTTCAGGTACGACTTGAATGAATTGCACTGGACTTCGGGCAAAGTATTGCGAGAGGGTGGAAGCTTTCTTTACGATCTCGCAGCGGAGTATGATCTGAACATAGGTGAGCTAGATAATCTGGCTTTTCTTGGCGCGTGCGCGGTGCTGGGCAGCTTGCGATTGGACTTGAATGCCTTGCCGCATCTGGCAGAGATGCCTGGCATTACCTTTCACGGCCACACCTGCATGGAGCAAGTTACTACAGCGCCAGCGGTGCTGGCAACAGCCATTCAGACGCTATCTGACGACACCCTTGTTGCCGATGAAACCTATCTGGATGCGGTTTACGAGGCCGGCGTGATCAATGAACACAAGAAAGATCGCAACAAGTTCGACGCAAGCGCCCGCTTTGACCAGTTTTTCGACTGGCAGGTAGCGGCCTTCAAATTTTTCTTTTCCAAATACAACCTGCAGCCGGCTTACGAGGCGTTGGGTTACAACTTTGATTTTCTTAAAAACTGAGAAACGTTATGGATGCCGGCCTGCCTGGACAAATGAATACCGCTACCGCTACGCCACAAATTAGTGTTGTGGTGTTTTCCTACAATTTTGGACCATTCATCGGAGAATGCCTCGAAAGCCTGGTCAGACAAACGCTGCGGCCGGCTGAAATTATTGTCTGCGATGATTGTTCTACCGATAACGCCTGGGATATCATTCAGCAGTACAAAACTGCGTACCCGGACCTGTTCAGGATTTTCCGGCACGAAGTCAATATTGGGCACATCGAAAACGGTATTTTTGGCAAAGACCAGGTGAGGGGGAATCTTGTTACGCTGATGGACGGCGACGACCGCTGGCATCCAGACAAACTCCGGCTCGAATGGCAAGCCTTGCAACAAAACCCGCGCGCAAAAACCGCCTACTCCGGGGTCAACCTGATTGATGCGCAGGGTAATGTGATCGGGACCTGGATGGATCCTTCAGGCAAGCCACCTCCTTCCGGAGATGTCTTTTTGCAAACGCTTGCCAAACGATTCTTTCCCAATACGGTCAGCCTGTTTAGAAATCAGCTGATCTACACTGATGTTATGCGGGAGTTGGGCTACAAAGGGCATCACAAACGCCTGATTCACGCAGACTGGAATCTGAAAATCAAGCTGGCTGCCAGGGCAGAGGTGGCTTATTCTGGCAAACCTCTCGTGGATTATCGACAACACGGCACAAGCATCCATAAAGTGAAAAACGATCACCTGTACGTGTCTGCACAGCATGTGATTGCCAAAAACATAGCATTGCTTCGTACACGTACAGATGCTGAAATTGATTACGTGCTAGCCGGCATCAATGCCCTCATGATTCGTCTTGCTACGCGCTGCAATAAACCGATAATCTCTTTTTCCAGAGCAAACATTTTCCCACCCAAAGTACTGGGCAACAGTTTATCGCATGCGGGTGGGCAATTTTTGCGCAGCGTCATTGGTTTACTGCCTGGCATACAGCACGCGGATACTGCTTTTGAACAACGGGCTGGCGAAATGCCTGCTAAATCGTGTATCCAAACGCGCATTGATGTACCGGCCTATATGCCAGCGCTACAAGCGGAGGCGATGTTATCAGGCCTCAAGCCAGGAGACGCGGTTACAGGCGCAATACCGTACTCAAAATCCATGGATGCGCTGCTGCGGGAGCAACAGATGAAAATGGTGATGGTGTTGCGGGACCCGCGCGATGCCGCTGTGGCTCACGCACAACATGTGACGGCTACTCCAGCACATCCATTTCACGCATTTTATGC
>JBCCIM010000178.1 GCA_039111535.1 Bacteroidota bacterium
ACCACTATGCGGGGGCGTTTCAGGCGTTTTATGGGGGCTGAGTTCAGATTCTGGGGACGTCTAACGCGTTTTTTTGACCTCAAATGACTATTCGCGGTGAATCAGGTGTTTTTGAAATTCCACTTGGTATCAAAGGATGCGCCGGCGTGATGCACCTGAGTGCCGCTAACATTCACCATTCCGGTGAAAACTACGACCTGGGTAACCTGGGTGCCGATTATGGCAACTGGCAGACCATTTCTCTTGACGTCAAGGATAAAGTGGTTAATATTCAGATTGGCACCAATCCGCCGTATGCACTCGAATTTACCAGGGACATAGGTAAAGTTGTCGGCATGTGGTTCCTGTTTTCAGGCCGCGGTGCCCTCGACGAAGTCCGACTGAAAGATGGCAACGGTCGCGTGATCTACGAGTCCTTGTTCTAAAGCACTACTCCTAAAACGATGGCGCCGCAACAATAACAGGAAACTTACCACCTGGTAAGTAAGTATAGTTCAGCATGTCAGACACAGCAGAAAGACTACTGGATGTAGCACAGGCGCTGGTACAGCAACGCGGCTTCAATGCGTTCAGCTTCCGGGACTTGTCGCGAGATTTGGGCATTACCAATGCTGCCATCCATTACCATTACCCCACAAAGGCCTCGCTGGGCAAAGCTTTGGTTTCGCGCTACACACGCAATTTCCAGGCAGCGCTGGTTGCCATTGACCAGCAAGAAGCCAGCGCACAAGAACGCCTGGCTGAATTTGTGAAAATATACAGTTCGGCGCTACGATCCGGCCGGTTTTGTCTTTGTGGTATGCTGGCGTCAGACGCCATCACGCTTCCGGAAGACGTGTTATCGGAAGTTCGCATTTTTTTCAGCGCAACGGAAGCCTGGCTTGCCGGTGTACTGGAAATGGGCCGCGCAAGTAACACCTTGCACTTTGAGTTGCCGGCTACGGAAGAAGCCCAACTCGTACTGGCGACGGTAGAAGGCGCCATGCTGACTGCCTGGCCCTTGCGTGCAGCTGACGCAATTGGTGCCATCAACCAGTTCGAAAAAATTGCGGGCCGTATGATTAACACCCTTGGTGTCCAGCCCGCAACCTGATTGACCTCCCTGCAAGCATTCTCGCTATTTTTTTACAATCAAACTTACCTACCAGTAAGTAATTACAAGCAAAATTATGCAATCTCCATCTTCAATAGCCCTTATCATCGGTGGCTCCTCAGGCATGGGCCTGGAAGCAGCCCGACGCCTCGCAGTCAAGAATACAGAAATCTGGCTCATTGGTCGCAATAGCGCAAAGCTCGAGACTGCCGCCGCTGAACTCAAAACGATGGGCAGCGCGCAGGTCCAGCCTTTGCAGGTAGACCTGTACGACAGCAACGCTGTTGACCAGCTCATCGCCCGCATTAAAACTGTAACCCAACCCATTCAATACCTGGTAAACGCCGCCGGCATGTTTGTGCCGAAGTCATT
Organism: Bacteroidota bacterium; assembly: GCA_039111535.1. NCBI lineage: Bacteria > Pseudomonadati > Bacteroidota > Bacteroidota bacterium. Next base: position 1,466 of record JBCCIM010000178.1, read on the forward strand.
TCTGGAGCACACCGAAGCTGATTACGATGGCTACATGAACCTGAACCGGGCCATGTTTTTCATCACCCAGGCTGCGGTAGAAAACATGAAAGCACACGGCGGGGGTGCTATTGTTAATGTCGGCTCCATGTGGGCCAAACAGGCAGTCAAAGCGACACCTTCAAGTGCCTATTCCATGGCAAAAGCCGGCCTCCATGCGCTTACGCAGCATCTTGCAATGGAATTGGCGGAATTCAACATCCGCGTGAATGCCGTATCCCCTGCTGTAGTTGTTACACCTGTTTACGGTGCATTTATCGATGCAGACAAAATCGAGGCTACCCTCACAGAAGGCTTTGGTGCTTTTCACCCCATCGGCCGGGTAGGCCAGGTTGACGATGTTGGGGCTGTGATCGATTTCCTGCTTTCAGACCACGCCAACTGGGTTACCGGTGCTGTGTGGGATGTTGATGGTGGCGTGATGGCCGGCCGTAATTAGGATTATCAGGCGGCAGGTCGGTAGCTTTCTCTTTTTGAAAGCATGCCGACCTGCCTGCCATCTTTAATTGCAAAACAACAAACAGCAACAATTCGAAGCAGCACCTGTATTTATCAAACACGCCCAGCATTTCTATCTGTCTATGCTCTGGTTGATACAGCCTACTCATCAACGATTCAGGATTGCATCATGCGTTCAGACTGCTTCACAAGCCTTACGTTTCGCCGGCCCAATCTGATTTACAACGTACCGTTCATCTGCTGTATTTTGCTTTTTGCGGTCCAATCTGTCAGTGCACAGCAAGATCAAGTGGCGACTGAACCCACTTCTATCTACGCTTTCCTTGGTCAGTTTACCAAGGCATCTCTTCCCCTTGAAATACATCCGCCAGTTGAAAAACATATGCGGGCACCTTTTGCTGCCTATATCGACTCAACCTACTTTTATCCTGTTGACCTCGGACGAAATACCGATATCGCACCCGCGCATTTAATCAAGTCTCACGCAGCATTCGAGATGGTTACTGTGCGGGTTTCAAATGAAACGGAGCAAGCCACCTACCTCGTCACCTACACGAATGCCGGCGCTCCGGTTGCAGCGCTCCGCATTGGCGCTTTTATAAAAGATGCCGAATCTACCTATCAACAGTGGGCGACAATCGAGCAAGACTTAACCATTAACCAGCAAGCCATGTATCGCTTTGTCGAAACAGACGGAGAAGAGCTTGCCTGTACATTAACGACCGAAAAGCACAAAGTTGAGCCCAACGGCACGATCAGCCGGATACAGGAAGAGCAAGTAAACGACTGCAGTATGTAAACCCAGGCACAAGCCCGCACGGCAACCTTCTCTCGACCCGTAGCGTAACTAGACCAGGAGGTCTAATTATTATGGATCGGATTCACAACGTCGATCAGCTATTACAAACGGGTATTGACATGATGGTAGCCAGTGGTTACCACAACACGTCGATCAATGCAGTCATTAAAAAAGCAGGGTTACCCAAAGGGTCGTTCTATTATCTCTATAAAGATAAAAAAGCATTTGCACTGGCCGCATTACAGCGCTATACAGATGATACTGTAGAAAGCATGGCGCGCACGTTTGCTGACCCGGCTCTGGGCCCGGTTGCCGGCATCCGGCAATATTTTGCAAACAGCATCAAAAAATTCCAACAAAGCAACTACTGCAATGGCTGCTTTTTGGGCAACATGAGCCTGGAGTTGTCTGATGTCGATGAAGATTTTCGCGCTGTCATTGAACAATCCCTATCGCGTATGGCTGACGCAATACGCAAACCACTCGATTTGGCTGTAGCAGAAGGCAGCCTGCAAAACAGCGCTAACACTACTGTTTTGGCTGATTTGATCATCAATACCTGGCACGGTACCCTGCTCCGCATGAAAGCAACCAGGAGCCGGCAGCCGCTGGAAATTTTCATCAATGATTTTTTTAATCAAATTACCTGTAACATTTAGACCCACAGGTCTACATAAAGACATCCACAAGCAAGCATCATGGTAGCGATGCTCTTTTTTTGTCAACATATAGACCCATAGGTCTACAAATAAACACTACTGATATGTCAAACCTATCTGCCCTTTCTCGCGAACAAGTATCCACAGACAACCAGGCCATCTTTGACCAGCTCAAACAGGCCATCGGCATGGTACCCAACCTTTACGCCACTTATGCAAATTCTCCCGTTGCCCTCAAGGCAATTTTGACATTGGGCGACACCCTGAAAGAAGGCGCTTTTACAAATCGTGAAATTGAAGCCATCGCCCTCGTTGTATCGGAAGCAAATGACTGCGAATACTGCCTGGCTGCACATACTGCAATCGGCAAAATGAACGGTTTTACCGAGGCAGAAACCCTTGCCCTCCGCGAAGCAACCATTGCAGACGACAAGTTGAACATCCTGACCAGACTGGCGCGCGCCATCACCGTTTCGCGCGGCCGGCCCGACCAGCACCTGATCGATGCCTTCCACAACGCCGGCTACACCAAAGCCGCACTTGTCGAGCTCATCGGGTTTGTGGCTGTGAACACGTTCAACAATTACCTGAACAACATTGCAGGTACCGAAGTGGACTTCCCTGCAGCACCAGCCCTACAGTCTGTGTGATTTACCCGGACCTTGTTGAAACAACCGAACCACAGATGCTCTCGAAGCACTGTGGTTTTGTTGTTTCTGGCAGAAGCGGTGATGGGTGCAAGCGAGACATAGTGCCATCCGGGTGGATGCCCAATCAAGTTGGGCAAGACGGCTGAGTGACACAGCCTCAATCAAAGATCACCATTCAAAAATCCTCAATCATCTCCATCTCGCCACTCCTCACCAACCCGACTCTCCAGCAATCCTATAGCAACCAACTGCGTCTTCGCCTCACCTGGCCATGCGCTGCCGGGCTGTACGTCGATGCGTTTGCCTACCCGGTGCACGATGATTTGGCGATCCGGCATATCCCGCAGGTAAACCATGCCTTTCACGCGGATCACCTCTTCGGGCAATTGATGAAGCATGTGGTTCAGGTGCCGCAGCGAAGGCAACGGTTCTGATGATGTATAGCGCCAGGTTTTGAAAGCCGGCCTGGCCGAACCCTGGTTTGAGCCAGCGGGCTGTGTTGCATCCGCAGCACGGCTGGTATTCAAGAGCAGGCTTGCAGGAATTTTGCCCTGTGTTGCCGGCAAGTGCGCTGCCCGTGGAGCGCGTGCAGTTACCCATTCCGTTACGCGCATTTGCGCAGCATCATCCACCAAATCCATTTTATTGAGTAGCACAATGTGAGCAGCTGCCAGCTGATCTTCCATCAATTGCTGCACCGCCCCAGGTACCGGATCAAATACGTGTGCACAGTCGACAACAGTAACCACAGCATCAAGGCGGGCTGTTTCGCGGATGCCAGGCGCCGAGAAGGTAAACGCAATGGCCGACGGATCGGCAACACCGCTGGCTTCGATGATGAGGCAATCGGGCGGGTCCGGGCGACCGAGCAGCTGCAAGACCGCTGTGAGCAGGTCTTCGCGGATAGAGCAGCAAATGCAGCCATTCGAGAGGGCAACTACGTCGTCCTCTACCGTTTCAACAAGTGCTGCATCGATGTTGATGGCCCCAAAATCGTTGACAAGCACGCCAAGTCGCAAGCCATGATTGTCTTGCAACAGATGGTTGAGCAAGGTGGTTTTGCCAGCACCTAAAAAACCCGACAAAATGGTAACGGGCAGCGAATCAGGATTCATACTCCAAAATATTACTGCAGCACTACATTATGAAATAAGAATTTCTTGGCCATCGGCATCAAATTCCGTTTATCCGCATTATCTTAAGAGCGTGCAGTTTTTTACCACCCCAAAGACTGCACCCTTTTATCCCACTTTGTCTTGTTGATACTATTTTGATGATCACTAGAATTGGCCTGGCTTGTACAGCCATCTTTTTATTGTTTGCTGGCTGCAAGTCTGCAGAGCCCGTAGCAACATCAGCGGAAGCGCCAGCCATGGCGCAGGTTGCGCCGCCAACCGCCGGCTATACCGCCATCTCTGACGCTTTGCAGGCAGACCCAACAATTGAAGCTATCATCGCCCCTTACCGGCAACGGCTGGAGGCCGGCGTGAACGAAGAAATTGGCACAACGACGGTCCATCTACAAAAAGGAGGGCTCGAAAGCGGCCTTGGTAACATGGCCGCTGATGCCATGCTACAGGTTGCCAATACCCTTTCTGGAAAACCCGTAGATATGGCCTTGACAAATAACGGTGGACTCCGGGTAACTATTTCCAAAGGCCCCATCACCGTCGGCGAAATTTTTGAGCTCATGCCTTTCGAAAACATGATGACTGTGCTGGACTTATCCGCAACCCAGGTGGATTCACTGGCCAACCAGCTTGCTGCTGCGCGGGGCGAACCCATTGCAGGGTTCTCGTTTACCATTGACGAAGCCACCCAAAAAGCACACGATATCCTGGTCAACAACCAGCCTTTATCAGCAGACAGAACCTACCGGCTCGTTACCTCGGACTACCTCGCCAATGGTGGGGGCCGTATCGCAGCAATCTGGCAACCCCTCGGCCGTGAGGACTTAAATATGCTGTTGCGCGATGCATTTATCGAATATATCCGCGGAGAAGGCACGATTAGTCCGGCTGTTGAAGGCCGCATTACCCTGCGCACCCCCTAACCTTGTTTACCGACAACGAACAATACCATGCAACGTCGTAAATTTTTGCAAACCCTTGGTGCCGGCGCGGCCGGGTCGTTTCTTGCACCACTCACCGCGCTTGGTGCAGATGAAGTACGGCTCGTTCTGTTACACACCAACGACACCCATTCCCGGATCGACCCCTTCCCGATGGATGGCGGCCGCAACGAAGGCATGGGCGGCGCAGCGCGACGCGCGACGCTTGTAAAACAGATACGGCAACAGCACCAAAACGTGCTGCTCCTTGACAGTGGGGATATTTTTCAGGGCACCCCTTATTTCAACTTCTTTAAAGGCGAGATCGAATTCAAAACGATGTCAGCCATGCAGTACGACGTAGCTACGCTGGGCAATCACGATTTCGACAACGGTGTAAACGGCCTAGTGAGTGTGCTCCCACACGCCAACTTCGATTTTGTATCAGCGAATTACGACATATCCAATCCGAGCCTAAAACCGCATGTCCAGCCGCATATCATCAAACAGGTTGGCCCCATCAAAGTGGGCATCTTTGGTTTGGGGATAGATTTCCAGTCGCTGGTCTTGCCGGCGTTGCATGAAGGCGTGGTGTACAACGATCCGATTCCGGTGGCAAAACAACAGGTCGATGCCCTGCGCAACGCCGGCTGCCATCTGGTCATTTGCCTCTCACACCTGGGCTACCGCTACCGCTCCGACAAAGTGAGCGATACCGACCTGGCACAGCTTGTACCGGGCATCGACTTTGTTTTTGGGGGCCACACCCACTCGTTCCTCGACGCGCCAGATGTGTACAACAACAACATGGGCAGCAGCGTGGTTAACCAGGTTGGATTTGCCGGCCTGCGGCTTGGTCGGGCTGATGTTGTTTTCAAGCGAAGTGGAGAAAAAGAACGGTGGTACATCAGCGAATACCCGATTGACAGCCGGCTGGATGTAGCTTGAGGAGTGAGGAGTGAGGAGTGAGGAGTGAGGAGTGAGGAGTGAGGAGTGAGGAGTGAGGAGTGAGGAGTGAGGAGGAAATGCCCGGGGATTGGTGTTGATCCCAAACCTGTAGAAACAGATGCATTGTAGGACAACTAACATTCCCTGTATATCAATCAGCTATATCAACCGGCCGGCAAATTCCTGTAGGGGGTATAATGATAGTACTTGGGGTGATCGTCCAGTCTGACGTGTAACCAGGAGACGCCACCGCCGGCAGTACTCAGCCAGACAGGTTTGTCTGATACCCGCGCTTGCATCGCCTCTCCAACACGTTGCCACAACAACTGCTGTTGTGCGTCAGGTGCCTGCTGTGTAAACATACCGATGTGATTGTAGGCTGTATCGCCGTTGAGCGGAGCAGGCACGACGAGCGTTGCATCACCACCCAGATTGGAAAAAACGACAACCTCTTCGTCTGCGCCGGCAAAGTGCTGCTGAAAAGCCAATCGGTCGGTTACAGAAGCCAGGCCCGGGCTGTTGATCAGCACACATTCAAAAGGCTGCATATCATTGCCGGCTTGCAGCGCCGGCGTTTCCCATCTGAATACAGGAAAGGGCGCAGCCTTCAGTATATCAATCCAGCACTGCCGGAAATCAGCGTTGCCAACCAGCGAATTGATAAATCGATTATAAGACACCACAGCCAATCCTTCATGCAACCGGTATTGCAGCACCGTGCCTGCGTTGCGTTCTTCTACAGAAGCAGTAAACATGCTTATTTGGGCACAATTTGTCCAGATGGCGTGATTCGCTCGTTCGGTGCTGGTGGCGATGTAGGGAAGTTCGAGATAGAGACGTTGGGGTCGCGGTCTTCGGGCACGTAATGTTTGTGGTCCCCATGGTTAATTTCCATGTACCCTTTTTCGCCGTAAGGATCGAGCACTTCGCCCATCATCAGCCAGACAAGCACACCAAATCCAAAAATGACCAGCCAGCGACGCACGGTAAACGGACCAATACGGCGAACTTCGGACGATTTTGTGGGCGTGGCTTCACTCATGGATGTTCAAAGCTATTTAGAAAACAGGTGTCAAATTGTAGATCCGCATACCTAGCAATGTGCACAATGTTCGTTACAGGAAGCAGCCGGCGCGTGGGAATGTTTTCCGTTTGCGCCATGATCATGATCAGCGTGGTCGTCATCCCCATGATCATGGTGGTGCACATGGCCGCTGCCAAACTGGAAATTGGACGTTACTTCTCCGACAAACCCGCGTGCGCCCCTACGTAAGAGCGACGCCAGAAATATAGCAAAAAGTATGGCAAGGCTTAGCTGCTGCAGCCAGCCATGATTTTCGAGATCAAGATCAGCAGCAGTAAGGAGAGCCATATTCGGCCAGGCTGTGTTTACAAGGATGCCCAGCCCTACGGCGATCGACATGGTTGTCACACCAAACACAAGCGCTACATTTTGGCTATGCAGGCGGGAAAGGATGCCAAATGTACTTACGTTGGTAGCCGGCCCGGTTAGCAGGAAGGCAAGGGCAGCACCCGGTGACACTCCGTTAATCAGGAGGACGGCAACAATGGGCGTAGCGCCCGAAGCACATACATAGATCGGTAAGCCAATCATTGCAAAGAAGAGTACATCAAGGCCCGCAGGTAAAGATTGAATCCATCCTTGCCCCAAGACAGGATGGGCCAACGCTGCCACCAGCAAGCCGGCCAGGATCCAGGGGGCTGTATCATCAACGAGCCCACCAAAACCGTAAGACAGGCCTTTCTTCAGGCGCTTCCCAGTTGGCAAGTGCTCTTTCTCTGCAGGCTCGGGGGCAGTATCAGTCAGCGGCGTAGTGGTCCGCTCGGTCCAGGTCCCTACGAGCCATCCAATTAGCAGTGCAATGGTGGCAGCAGCCACAATTCGCACGATGGTCATGTCGCCACCGAGCAGAGGAATGGAAATCAACAATGCATCGATCCCGAGTTCGGGCGTGGCAATCAAAAAGGCCATCGCGGCAGATGCCGGCGCGCCTTTTTTCACGAGGGTCTGATACAAGGGTAACACGCCGCAGGTGCAGATCGGGAGCGGCAATCCGACAGCCATACCCTTGACCGCCCGCCCCATTGCAGGCCCACGTTGCATCCAGCGGATTGATGTTGCCGGTAAAAATTCTCCAATGAGGCCACCAAACAGATACGCAAGCAAAAGCGCCGGCGCACTTTCCATGGCCATCCCCCAAAAAATATCACCCGTACTGCCAGAAAAAGCAGCCGCATGGTTGTGTCCGGATATCGGTTCAGCCTCAAACCAGAGCAACAAGCCAAAGACAGCAAGGCCGGCGAGGTTGCCAATCCCTTCAGCCCAGCGCATAAAACCGCGCTTTTGCCCGACACCCCTGAAATTCGCTGATTGCGGGCGGTGAATGACCACATGCAAAATGGCACCAGCAACAAATGCTTTGAGGGCGAGTGCGCCGGCTTCGGTATTGAGGGCCATAAATCCGCTGCCTACATAAAACCCGGCTATTGTACCAACCACCATCAGCAGCAAAATACCCATAGCAACGCGTTTGCCATACCGTGGCTCAATAAGCCACCAGATGGTGATGCCAGCCGGCAGCCGATGCAGGATCACGCCCCAGCCCAGCAGGTGGCCCGTCTCTGTTACCGGATCAACGAGTACCGCGCCATCCATAATTGTATGCAGTACAATACCAGCAACCCCAATAATCAGCGCTGTATGATGTACCTGTCGCGCTGCCCGATGAAAGAGTCGCTCAAGGATCGTTGGCCCCGCAAATCCGGCAAGAAGCAATACACTGCCCAATAGCGGCATGTGGGCAAATACTTCAGGCATCACCTCAACAATTACAATACCCGTAATCAGCACCACGATGAAGCCGTCCATCAGGCGAAAGAAATGCTGCCTGGAGGCAAACAGGCGAAATAAAAATGGGCCAATAATCAGCGCCAGCGCACTAGCTGCCAGCATGATCAGGGAGCCAATTTGCATGAATAAATCCAGGGTTTGGTGGTTACACAAGGATAAGATCGGGCCGGCACAATGCACCCGCAATGCTGCTCGCACTGCAGCAAGGCAATTCTGATGCGCTGCCGCATGGAGCCATTCTAACTACGACAATCTGTTTGGTGTCCCGGTGCCGGCTATATTTGCAGCAGGTTCGCACAAAACGCATCTTGAAGAAATAAATGGCTACCCAGGTACGTTTAAAGGGCATTCTGGTGGATCAAAACCGGGTGCGAAGGGTAGGCTCAACGGACCTTCACTTTATACAGATAGTCGGCAAAAACCATGCTGAGCCAGGCGGTCGAGGACTACCTCAAAACTATTTACAAGCTCCGCGGCAAGGAGATGGTATCTACTACCGATCTTGCCAGGGCTATGGACGTCTCCTCGGCATCCGTAACCAACATGGTCAAGCGCCTCGACCAGATGGGGCTTGTGGAGTATCAATCGTACAAAGGCGCAAAACTGACCGACGCCGGCTGTAAAATAGCGCTGGAAATCATCCGCCACCACCGCCTGCTCGAAACCTATCTCAAAGAAATCATGGGGTATTCGTGGGCCGAAATACACGAAGAAGCTGAGCACCTCGAACACCACATCTCGGAAGCGTTTGAGGACAAAATCGATAAAATGCTGGGATACCCAACCCACGATCCCCACGGCGACCCCATTCCTACACGCGACGGCCAGGTTGAAGCCCCCATCGACGACCAGCTCTGTGACGCGCAAACCGGACAGCAGCTCGAAGTTAAACGCGTATCCGACGCAGACCCTGAATTACTCCACTACCTGGAAGACCTGGGCCTCCTCCCCGGCGCCCGCGTTAAAATCCTGAAGAAGGAGCCGTTTGATGGGCCAATCGCTGTGCAAATTGATACTACCGAAAAAACGGTGGGCTTTGTTGTAGCGCAGAAAGTTTTTGTTGTGCCGGCGGAGTGAGGTCACCTTGACCTCTCGTTCGAGTTCTTTGATTCTCACTCGTTCATCACAGCTCGTTGTCTCCAATCCTTCTGATCTTGGAGCACCCATTTGCGTAGCATCTCTGGGGTACAACCAATCTTCTCTGCTATTCATGTAATCGTTGCCCACTGAGATCGGTAATCACGTTCATGTTCAATACCATCCGGACAGCCTGCTCTCGGACCTCAGGAGAATCCTATGTTTGTTTTTTCATAACTCCAAGTTCTCAAATTTTTTTGAGCCTCCGGCAAACTCGAGGCGCTTCACTATTGCAGTATGGAGAGAGATTTCTGATTTAAATGTACGCACAAAACAGTGAACTTCAAGATTTTCAAAAATGAACATGCAATGCTAATCATTGTCTTTACGTATCTGTATTGCTTCTTCTATCCAATCCTCAACGTGTTCTGCTATATAATTATAGACACCTTTACTAGTGGTTCTTGGCGGATCATAGTTTTCAGCAATTGTAGAAAGTCGTTTTCCTGTAGGGCCATGAGTTACGTAATACAGAGGATTTGCTCCTTTTGAACTCTGCTTATCATTACGATCAGTGATATTGTGTATATGTATTACCAGAACACCCATGCCATTATTCCAAGCCTCTTTGATCTCGTAATTAATCCATTTACGATTCGCAGTGTTGGAGCCTGTCAGAATCACAGCGCATGTTTTACCTTTCATTTGATTGGCAATCCATTCCTTTATTTTCTTTTCTCCATCCTTCGTAACAGATTCCCAATCATTATCAGATGCCGGCTTATTGCCTTCAATAGCTCCGATATTGCGTATTTTTGAAACTCTCCAACTATCCGGTATATAGTGAAAACTATAGAAGCATTTTCTAGCCATGGTTAGCCTACTTAATTCTAATAAGAAATGTCGTACGACAGATATGTAATTTTAAAAGCGACTATTGCAGAAATGTATATTGCTCTCTCCGCATATCTGATATTCAGAAGTCTATTGAATCACTTCACTAAAAGATATAGTGTAATCAAGGGAATTTGTAACAAAAACTCGAAGCAAGAGCGGTTGCCAAATATCTTGTAAACATGAAATATACGGTGGTATCCACTGTAAGCTATTTCTACAACGAGGATAGTTCAGCGTAAAACAGACGAGCAAAATCTACTTCTAGAAGAGAAGCTTCATCGAAACCACCAATCCGTTCCGCTAGTTGGCGCGCAGCACCACCGGTAGAAGGTACAGGTAATATCTTGCTGTTTGGATGATAGTGCTTAAATAAATCATACTCGACCTCAACTCCCTCCATACCCCCAATAAATACAGCTGCTTTTAGATCATGATGAGAAATCATTTCCTTTCGCATTAAAGATAAGCTTTCTTCACGTTCCCCTGGTACCGCATCAACCAATACGACGTTTCTAAAAAGTTTGTTTTCTTCTGGGAAAAAGCCTTCAAAGAATCGACTTTGATAAAGAACAACAGATTTTGAATATTCAATTTTCAGGTCTTTGCATATTGCCCAAATCATAGGTGTAATAGCAGGATGGCCTCCCCACACGATTTGTTGATCCCGAATCACTGCCATGACTAATTCTCGTACCGCACATTGAATCAAGAAAGGATCTGCAGTTTCATGATAATTACCTCGTCCGACTAGAGGAATGCTGGCAGATAGGAAAATAGCACTCATGATTGGACCTCCCAGCCGGCAAATTGCCAAGCTGCTTCAGTGATTTTGACCCAATGTACAGTTTTTATATAGCTACCCAACCAATCCAAATGCTTAAGCCAATTCGGATCAAGACCAATGTGATCATAGACTACTGCTGTTGATTGATTGACTGCATTCGTTGCTGCATCATATAAGCTTGATGATGTTGGAACACCGACAGTGGGGTACACTACAACATTTCTCTCATCTGGCAAACGGATGTGAATCGCTTTGTTCAATCCAACTCCAATAACATTCCCACCAATCTGTTCAATGGCTTGTCGAAGATTACTTACAAGATTCAGATTACGGACGGCATGACTTTGACTCCGTACCGCCTCTAGTTGCAAACATATCCGACTGATAGCCTCGTCCTTTAGTCGTCCCGTTTCAGTATCGACCTCTTCGGGCAAAAGCTCAGCCCGACTAGCTGTGGCTGTGCGTTTTGAGGGAGTACAATCAGGCCATCCAATCCGAAGAACCATAATGCCCTTGGCCAGTGCCCGTCCAAACTCGGCACTCGTCCATCGGCTGGCAAAGTAGTTTGGCGTATCGAGCATTACTAGAACATCAGAGTCGCACAGACGATGCCACATCACGGCCTGAAAATCCTCAGCCGGTGCGATTCCGTGTGTATCGAGAAAGACATCGAAAGATCGTGAAGAAAGTTCATCAAACAACTGTAGGGCGGCTTCCCGTGCTTCATCTCTACGATAGCTCAAGAAAACACGGCGTTGACGAGGTAGTAGGCCAGCGCATTCAAGCATAGCAGAAGCAATCCGTTGTGCTCCCTCAGAATCATATGCGAGACAA
>JBCCIM010000179.1 GCA_039111535.1 Bacteroidota bacterium
CGCGATAAACCTGTCGATATAAAGGCGCAAATTGGGCGCGACTTTTTCCATAACAACGGCGCGAGCCACTGGAAAAGGATTGCTGCCTCTATTTTACAAAAAGACGGTGCAGAGGTAAAATGGCAGACCGTGTATCACATGCTGGACGAAGCAGGCAACCCGATCCTTGAGGAGACCATGAACTGGTCGCTCTCCATGGATGGCGATAAAACATTAATTGGACTCGAATGGCGCGGTAAAGCCATTGAAGATATCACTATAAACGCGTTCGAATACGGTGGTATGTTTCTTCGCATGCCCTGGCGACGGGATATCGCTGGCGAAGCCATCAACAACAAAAATCAGCGCAACCAGGAAGCAGAAGGACAAAAAGCGGACTGGGTAGATGTCGGCATGGTCATCGAAGGCCGCGCAGACTGGGGACACATCACCATCATGGACCACCCAGACAATACCAACTATCCCACTGCATGGCGTGTGGATGGACAACTGGGGATTGGACCCTGCCGCGCACTGGAAGGCGACTGGCACATCAAGAAAGGCGAAACGGAGGTTATTCGCCACCAATTGGTAGCCTACACGGGTGCACTGGACCGGGAAGTGATGTCAGGTATCTGGACGGCCTATAGCGGACGATAATAAGTAGCGGTTGCAGTGAATGCCGATTTTCGAGTGCCTAATGCCGATTGATTTGCTTTCGTTGCCAGTGGCTACGCAGCCCATTGTTCGTGTCAATACAGCTTTTTGATTGCAACAGTTGTTGGGTGCTGAATCCGTAGCGTATTGCGCAGCGGCGCGCCGAAGCCGGCGGCTTCCATTTCGAATATATCGCCGTCCCGGGGTTCAATGCCTTTGGAAAAACTTGCGGTGGCGGTGCCGAAGAAATGACAGTGCACGTCGAAGGGTTGCTGAAAGAGTTCGTATTTGAAATGGTGGTACTCCAGGTTCGCAATACTATGCGACATGTTCTCCTCACCGCTCAGGAATTCTTCTTCCCAAATCACCATACCATCCCGAATGATACGCGACGTGCCGCGGACATCTGCTGGCAATTCCTCAAGCAACAGTTCAGGCCCAAAAGCGCAGGGCCGTAGCTTAGAGTGGGCCAGGTAGAGATAATTTATTTTCTCCGTTTTATGATCCGAGAACTCATTTCCCAGCGCGTAGCCAATGCGGTGTGGGTTTCCGGCAGCATCGTTGACATAACATGCACAGACCTCGATTTCATCGCCGTCGAGCAATGCAAAGGCAGGTGAGTAAATTGGTGATTCAGGCGCAACGATGGTAGTACCATTGCCTTTGTAGAACCACTCAGGTTGTACGCCGACATCGCCATCAGCCGGCTTACCAGCTTTTAGGCCCATTTGAAACATCCTCATGGAGTCAGTCTGGCCTTCGTCTGGCACCTTGTGCATTGAGTCCCGCGCAGCAGCACTACCAAGGTGTGTAAGTCCGGTACCCGTTACCCACAGCCGCGCGGGATTTGGATGGGTGACGGGAGACAATATCCTGCCGCTGGCTAACACTGTGGCGTATGTTTCCCACTCTTCGCTGAGGTGGCTGGTGACCAACGCAGGCAGGGTAACTGCTTGCTCCAGCGCGGCAAGCGTCATCGCATAGGTCGACGTATAGCCAGTAACCAGCTGTAAGTGCGCTCCTTTAACATGAGCCACGCGTTGCTGACCATGGCTGTCGATTAACTGTACAATCCGCATCTTTAAGGGAGATAAATCAGCCTGCTTCCTGGAGGGCTTCCAGAAATCCTATATACGCCGGCTTCGGATTAAACAAATCATCAAAAAGCAATGGCCACTCCGGGTTACCCCAGAAGTTGATCAACCAGCTCTCAGAATCGCGCACGCCCCACATGGTCACCGCAAACCGGTGTTCTTCGGGTAGATTATTAAACGCCTGGATCAGCTCTTTAACCCTGGCTTTTTGTGCTTCGCTACGCGCTGATGACAAGCTGCTAATATCACCATTCGGGTTTACCCGCACATCCAGTTCAGAAATATGCACCTTCAGCCCACGATCAGAGATTGCCTGCATCGTTGCAACAATTTCGCTCATCGCAGGAAAATCGATGGTGATGTGCATCTGCAAACCAACGCCATGAATGGGGATGCCGCGAGCCAGCAGATCATCGATCATGTCTAGCATGGCCTGTCGCTTCGTGCCATCCCATATGGTGCCATAGTCGTTGTAGAATAGCAACGCGTCTGGATCAGCTGCGTGTGCATACTCAAAAAGTCTTGCCACAAAGTCGTCTCCCATACGCTGTTGAAATTCAGACGTACGCAAAGCACCAGAGCCATCTTCAAACACTTCGTTGACTACGTCCCAGCTCGCTACACGGCCTTTGTAGCGTGTCACAACGTCGGTGATATACCGCTCAATTGCAATTTCAAACTCAGCATTGTCACCAGAGAAATTCTGGATCCACAGCGGCGTTGTGGTATGCCATATCAGGGTATGTCCGTGGACATTCAGCCCATTTGCCTCTGCAAAATTAACCAGTCCATCAGGGCGATCCCAGCTGTAGGTGCCGGGTCCGACTGAAACAGGGTTCATCTTCATCTCCCACTCAGCCGTGATGTTATTAAACGCGTGGTTGATGATGGCCTGGTGGCCGGCCTGGATAATTTTGTCAGATGCAATTGCTACCCCCACAGGATAAGGCGCCGCATTTTTTAGGCCTTCAACGTCTTGCAGTGTCAGTACGTTTTCGGGCGGCTCTGGGTCAGGATCTGGATCTGTGCTATCACAGCCGGCGAGGATGAAGAGGCCACAACAAAAAAATAAACGAAACCATAGGGTATCTGAGGAGACGCGCATTATACGGGTTGAGTGGGTGAGAATTCCTGCTTTTTCGTCCCCCAAATCTACAAATAAATCAAATCAGTTTTCCACATCGCAAATCGCTACGGCTTCCCACCAATCTCTTTTTTCAGACAACAGCAGACTGGCTATGCATCTGAAACACTCTTTACCAACGACAGGCAGCTAGCAGTCAGTTACTCCTTAGCAATAACACCATGACGTTATCCAAAACCAGCAAGACGCGCAACATGCAATGGCTGCTCGTAACTGTGGCACTCGTTTCGATTGCGACCAAAGTATTCCTTCTTCAATATGACCTCAAAACGATCCCACCAGAGAAAGGCTTTGATGTTACGCTAAAGTTGACCCAGCCGGCGCAAACTGGGCCTGTTTCTTTCTCCAGCTACCTGCCCACTACGCGCGAAACACAAACCGTATCCAACGCGCACTACACAGGCCGTGCAACATACACCCTTTCTGCTGATGAATCCGGCCAGTATGCAACCTGGACGCATCCAGCTTCAAATGAAGCTATTGTCCTGACTTACAACTTCCACGCTGAAATTCAACCCCGCACAGCCAGACTCTCACCGTCTGTTTATGCGGTGCTGCGCACTGCGTTTGATGAAGCTCGCAAAAACACTACAACCCCCAACAAAACATTTGCTGCGTTCCTCGATCTGGACAATACACAGTATCGCTGGGTAAACGGGTTGATTTTGAAAGACCAGGGGCAAAGCGTTGTGCACGATTGGTTGGAAATCCGAATTGCTGAGGCATGGATCCCCTTCGATCCCGCAAACAATTTCTTCGCGGCTTTGCCAGACAATTACCTCGTCCTTGCCCTCGCAGCACACACCCATCGCCTGAACGCCACGGGGCTTACCCTCGAGGTGTTGGTTAACGAAATCTACCTCTCCCACAGCTACATCACAGCGGGCGCTGCTTCGCTACCTTCGCGCTTCAATGCTTTTCAGTTGTGGGCTGATTTTCTGGGTTCGGGATTGCCTCTTGTATCACTAAAGGTCCTGCTACTCATCCCAGTCGCAGCGATGATTGTGGCTTTCTTCCGCAATGTGATTGGGCTAGAAACGTACGGCGTCTTCTTGCCGGCCCTGATTGCTGCCTCTGGGCTCCACGCCGGCCTGGGCGCTGCACTCGGCGGCTTCCTGTTCATTACGCTCCTGGTAGCCGTTCTGCACAGCCCGATGGCGCGGGCCGGCTTGCTGTACGTGCCGAAACTCTCTTTTATGTTATTGGCCGTGGTAGGTATTCTACTGGGCCTGGCATTGTTGAGCTTCAAGTTTGGATGGTCTGAACTGGTATCGTTCTCGCTGCTGCCACTCGTGATTCTTGCCATCTCTGCTGAACGACTGTCTCTCCACCTGGATGAAGAAGGTCCGGTTAAAGCAGCCAAAGTAATGGGTATGACCCTGCTGGTTATTTCAGCGTGTTATGCCGTGATTAGTGTGCCGGTGGTGCAGGCGGTGCTGTTCACTTTTCCGGAAGTCTTACTTATCGTAGGTGCCTGTAATCTATGGCTGGGTGGCTGGCTTGGTTTACGCCTCATGGAGTACCATCGATTCAAATGGCTGATGCCACTCCAGGATGACGATGCTATCGTGTCGCGCTTCAATGAATATGTGCTGGGTATCAACCGGCGAAATGCTGTAGTCATCCACGAGGCAAACAAGCGTAGAGACCTCGTATTGGCAAACGACAAAACCATTTCGAAACACGTACTTGCTGAACATGGCATGCCCGTTCCGCCCACCTTTGCGGTGTTATCGGAAGTCAAAGACATTAAGACACATTGGGCATCCATGACAGCCCATAAGACCTTTGTTGTTAAGCCGGCACAAGGCCTGCGGGGCAGTAAAATCCTGGTGCTCACCCGCACCCGAGGCGGTTGGTTAACACCAGGCGGTACCTTCTACACGCCGGCGATGCTGCAGCAACATATTGCCGACATTATCCTCGGCAGCCACTCCGGCGGCAAACGCGATAAAGCCCTGATCGAACAACGGGTTTATCCGCATCCCTTCTTTACAGACATTTACCCGATTGGCTTGCCCGACTTACGGGTCATCACGCACGAAGGACGGGTGGTGCAAGCCATGCTTCGCGTACCCACAGATGCATCAGATGGCAAAGCCAACCTCTGCCAGGGCGCAATCGGGATTGGCATCGACATCAATACAGGTACGCTGCAAGAAGGCTTCCTGAACAATGTGTACTTCCGCGAACATCCTGATTCCGGTGCCGCGTTACCCGGCAGGCAAATCCCTTTCTGGGAAGAAATCATACAAATCAGTAAACACACGGCGGCCCTGATGCCCCTGCGCTATCTCGGCATCGACATTGTCATCGACCGCACCGCCGGCCCCATGATTCTGGAAATCAATGCACGCCCCGGACTGCAAATCCAAAACACCAACAGGACTGGCCTCAGGCCTCTCCTGGAACGCACACCCGTTGCGGCCTAATCGATCCCTTCTCTCTTCCAACAGACGCATCTTTGATCCATGAAAACTATCCGCGTTTTGATATTCGCGCTCCTCCTCTTTGCTACGCAGCGTGCGCATGCGCAATGGTCGTGGAAGGCTTCCCTGGAAGCCGGCCTGAGCCAGGTTGACAACATCTTTAAAAGCCCCGGCAGCTTATTACTTGATGGGCAGATGTTAGACGCAGATTTGCTTTACGCCAACGATCTATCCGTCCCACTTTCTTTAAAAATGGATGCCACCTTGCGTACCGGTACACACCGTATTGATCTTGATTACAGATCGGTGCTCAACAGGTACAGCAAGCTGAATTATCTAAACGGTGGATATCACTACCTCCGCCTGGGTGATAGCTGGCAAGTGGCAAAAGCATGGCGCCTGTCTGCCCGTGTAACAGGTCGTGTATCTCGACGCGTAGGTACCAATATCCTTGGGGATGAGCTTGCGCGCGTCTATGCCTACGCCTCCTTACGGGCGGAGGCGGGGTTGCGGTGGGCGCCGTCGCGCCGGCATACATTTGAAGCGGGTTATCAGTGGAATAGGTACAACTACGATGAGACTGCCGGCTTGCAATCACTCGATCAGTCCAACCTGATAAACGACCTGGGCTGGACATATCGATCCCGCAAACGAAAAGGCAAATACCGAAAAGTCTCGATGGATTTAACCCATCGAATCAAAACCTACCATGCGTATCTATCCCGTAGCGCATCAGGACTGCAAAATCCAGGTAGCCCGCTTAATCAGCTTACCTATTACGACGCCGCTTTGGGCTTTGAATGGGGCTTAACGCGCTGGCTGGCCTGGGACATCGACCTGGAAGGCCGGGTACGTAACGATGCGTTTGAAGATTACTACAGCTACATTGCGGCTGGCATCAATTCGGGCTTCGACATCGAACCGATCCGTAACGTATTGATACGTGCTGAAGCCGGGTGGCGGTCAGTTAATTTCAAAGTCAGGGAAGCGCTGCTTCCAGGGGGGAGCGATGCACCTCGTCTGGTTTACAACTACATAAATTGGCACTTTGAAGCATCGTGTAAGATCACGCGCTCAATCACGGTCACCGCGTTTGCAGAATCCAATGATCGTGTATCAAATGCGACGCTGGAATCGAGTAGGATTCGGCGATCCTATCAGACTTTTCAAAACGGACTCACGTTGACGTATACCCTGGGGTCTCGATAAGCGTGCAACAATTCCGAAGTTAAATGCAATTGGGGCAGATAACGAGGCGCTTCTTTTATATCTTGCCAGAGTACTGCCCTCCTGTGGTTTCATTTGCCTGCCGGCATAGCGAAGTGAAGGGAAAGGTGCATCCCGACCACCAACCAACATCAAGCAATGCAGCCCCCTGCCCGGCTTTTTATCGTTCTTTTGTTCACCTTCACAATGGCCGGCTGCACAAACAGCTCACAACAAACTCCTGCAGATCAAGAGGCTAGCGATCTCCAGGTGTTTGAAGAAGTTGACGGATTTCTGGAAGTAGAAGCAGAGGATTACCATGCGACAGAAACGTACGGTATTCCGCGTACCTGGGTACATATTACTTCAGAGAGCGTAGCCGCAAACAATACCACCGATCACACAGGTACGGCCAGCAACGGCGCTTACCTGGAGGCGTTGCCTGATACCCGGGTCACACACGACGACTCGCTCATTGTTGGGACCAATTTCTTCCCTGAAGCCGGCGTTGGTCCAATGATCTCCTACAATGTGCGGTTCAACACGCCAGGCACATACACCCTGTGGGCGCGCGCCTATTCAACGGGTACAGAAGACAACGGCATCCACGCCGGCATTAATGACACCTGGCCCGAAAACAGCCAACGCTTGCAGTGGTGCGAAGGCAAAAACAAATGGACCTGGACGTCAGCGCAGCGGGTGCCAGACAACCATTGCGGAACGCCCGGCACCATCACGATGGAAATCGAAGAAGCCGGCGTGCACACCATCCAATTTTCTATGCGAGAAGACGGTGTAGCTTTTGACAAATGGATTATGACGACGGACACCACGCTGGTGCCGGCAGATTAAACATCCTACTCCGTAATTAAGGCAATCGACTCAGAAAGTAGCGAACATGAAAACCTACAACATCGCAGTAATTCCAGGCGACGGTATTGGCAACGAAATTATTCCCGAAGGTATCAGGGCACTCGATGCAGTAGCCGCGCAGGAGGGCTTCAAGCTGACCTACAGCTATTTCCCATGGAGTGCAACCTACTACAAAGAAACAGGGGCCTTCATGCCCGAAGACGGGCTTGATCAGCTCAAAGCATTTGATGCCATTTATTTTGGCGCCATCGGCAGGCCCGATGTAGACGACCGATTGCCGGCTATCCGTTACACGTTCCGTGTCCGCAAACACTTTCAGCAATATGTGAACTACCGGCCCGTTCGGCTTGTCCCGGGCGTACCAGGCCCGCTACGCAACAAAACCCCTGAAGATGTCGACTTCATTATTCTGCGCGAAAACACGGAAGGCGAGTTTTCAGAGATTGGCAACTTTGTGAACCCTGAGCAGGACAGCGGCTTTGCCCTGCAGACCAGTGTGTTCACCCGAAAAGGCATTGAGCGTTTTGCACACTACGCTTTCCAGCTTGCGCAAAAAAGGCGCAGCCACCTGACCAACGTTACCAAGTCGAATACGCTGATTCACTCGATGGTGTATTGGGACCAGCTTTTTGAAGCGGTAAGCAAATCTTACCCGGCAGTCACGTATGAGAAAATGTATGTGGACAACGCCGCTGCGTCTTTCATTTTGAAGCCAGAGCGATTCGATGTAATTGCAACAACCAACATGATTGGTGATATCCTGAGCGATCTTGGCGGGGCACTCATGGGCAGCCTTGGTCTGGGGCCGAGTGGCAACATCAATCCGGAAAAAGATTATCCATCGATGTTTGAGCCCATCCACGGGTCAGCACCAGATATTGCGGGCCAGGGCATCGCCAACCCGATCAGTGCCATTTGGTCTGCCGCCTTGCTGCTCGAACATCTCGGCGAAGCAACAGCTGCCCAAAAACTTGAATCCAGCATCTACGCCGTAATCGCTGCAGGCAACTTTACAGCAGATCTCGGGGGCACAGCCCGAACAACCGAGATAGGTGATGCCATCGTCCGCAACTTATCCCCTGCACACCATGTGGCAGAATAAACGGCTGATCGACCTCACTCTGACGCTCGAAGATGGGATGCGCGGGGTTGCAATTGAAACCACATATACGGTAGCTGACAAAGGGTGGAATGCAAGCACCTACCACCTGTACTCACACGCCGGCACCCACCTTGACGCGCCCATCCATTACGGCGTGAATGACAAAACGGTCGAAGACATCCCCCTGGAGCGCTGTATGGGGCCAGCTTGGGTAGCAGATGTATCAGGCATCGCTGCCAAAGCCTTGATCACGCTTGAGCACCTGGGAGACATACCTGAGAAAATAAAACCCGGCGAAAGTCTGCTCATCAAAACAGGCTGGAGCAAACGGCTCGGCGAGCCCGAATATTACAACGCCCTGCCCCGCATCAGCGATGATTTGGCCCACTGGTGCGCGGCACAACAACTCCCGATGCTGGGCGTTGAGCCGCCGGCTGTAGCAGATCCGTTTAACCGGGAAGAAATTGTACGCATCCACGAAATACTGCTTCGCGCGGATATTATCATCGTCGAAGGGCTAACCAATCTGGATGTAATCACAAGTCCCCAGGTTATCTTTGGCGCACTGCCCATTAAAGTGGCCCGGGATGGCGCACCCGTCAGGGCTTTTGCGCTGGAAGAAAACCCGGCAGCAGAAGACACAGAAGAGGCATGATGCAAAGCCAGGACCGTGAAACCCTCTTCGCTACTTTGCCATCACCTTGGCCGGACGATGTACTCCCGGCCATCCAACAGTCCGTTCATCGCACAAACCGATCTGTTGTTGTGCTTGATGATGACCCCACCGGTACCCAAACGGTTTACGACATCCCCGTACTCACCACCTGGGACGTCGCAGAGCTGACCGAGATACTGCGCGCCGGCACGCCGCTCTGCTATATCCTGACCAACTCACGGAGTATGGTCACCGTGCAGGCACAAGCCCTTGCTACAGAGATTGGGCGCAACCTGCAAGCTGCTGCCCAGGCAACAGGCCGGCGATTTTCTGTTATCAGCCGCAGCGATTCAACCTTACGAGGCCACTACCCTGCTGAGGTAGATCCACTCCTCACCGCGCTGGGCAAACAGGAGGCGATTCACCTGATTGCACCCTTTTTTGAAGAAGGCGGGCGCTACACAATCAACGACATCCATTGGGTGCAGGAAGACGATACACTGCCTCCAACCTGTGCGAGTGGGTTGCTGAGAACACCCACGGCCGCGTGTCTGCGGATCGAGTCGCATCATTGACACTGGAAGATATCCGCACAGGCGGCCCCGAAGCAGTTACAAAAAAACTGATCGCCCTCGCGCCACGAAGCGTTTGTATTGCCAATGCGGTGACTATGCGTGACCTTGAAGTGGTTGCCCTTGCGTGTTTGAATGCAGAAGATGCAGGCCAAACGCTGCTTTACCGCACAGGCGCTTCTTTTGTACGGGCCTACGCCGGCCTGCAAAAAAAACCGCTCCTCGATGCAACTGCGTTAGCCTTGCCCCAGACAGGCGCCGGCATCGTCGTGATTGGCAGCCACGTCCCTATGACCACACAGCAACTGCATCATCTAACAACCCACACTACCCTCGCTACCATCGAGCTCAAAGCCAACCGCTTGCTGGCTCCAGAACAGCGCGTATCAGAAATTGCCCGTGTTTTGCGGGTGCTAAAAGACCACTTTAGTGCGGAGCGAGATACGGTACTCTACACAAGCCGCGAACTAATAACCGGCACCTCAGCCGCTGACAGCTTGCGTATTGCTGGCATGGTGTCGCAGGCACTGGTCGAAATCGTGAAGCAATTGCCCGCCCAACCGCGATACGTGGTTGCTAAAGGCGGTATTACGTCAAGCGACCTGGCCACAAAAGGTCTCAACGTAAAAAAAATGTATGTTTTAGGGCAGGTGTTGCCCGGTGTACCCGCCAACAGACTTGGCGAAGAAAGCCGGTTTCCAGGACTTGCTTACATTGTATTCCCGGGGAATGTGGGGAAAGAAGACGCGCTAACCACCCTTGTCCACCAATTATCGTAATCCTGGCATGAATAGCCCCCAGCTTTCTACCGAAGTCTCCCCTTTAATTCCCAAGCGATATAACTTTGTCACGGGCACATTTCTGCTTTCCGTCTTGCTTTACGTTGACCGCGTGTGTATTTCCGCTGCACAGCCTGAAGTGGTGGCAGATCTCGGATTGACAGATACACAAATGGGCTGGGTGCTTTCTGTCTTTGCATTGGGTTATGCGCTTTTCCAAACGCCCTCTGGCATTCTTGCAGACCGGTTTGGGCCGCGCAAAATTTTGACGGCCGTGGTTACGTTCTGGTCGATCTTTACAGCGTTGACCGGCGCAGCATTCAACTTCGTGTCGATGTTGGTTTTTCGATTTCTGTTTGGTGTCGGAGAAGCCGGCGCGTTCCCTGGAATGGCCCGCGCTGTGTTTTCATGGATACCGATGAAAGAACGCGGCCTGATCACCGGCATCAACTTCTCAGGATCACGGCTGGGCGCGGCGTTTGCGCTGCCGGGTGTAGCGTGGCTCATCTCGACCATGGGATGGCGCCTTACGTTTGTTGTACTGGGGGCCATCGGTTTTGTCTGGGCATTTGCGTGGTACCTGTGGTTCCGCGATGACCCCGCAGAACACAAGGGCATCTCCCAGACCGAACTGGACTACATTCTGGAGAACAGGCAGCAAATTGATGACGCAGCTACGGCTGGCCTGTCACTCGGTGTATTGCTTTCTTCCAAAAACATGTGGCTGGCAATGGGCCAATACTTTGCCAGCAACTTCACGTTCTTCTTTACGCTTACCTGGCTCTTCCCATACATCAAATCGACGTATGGGCTGGAGACGGTAGAAGCTGCGTTTTATGCGTCGGCCCCACTGATCGCCGGCGCTTTTGGCAACTGGTTCTCAGGCTGGCTGGTAGATCGCATCTATAAGCAGGGCAAATGGAAATTGTCCCGCACCATACCGGCAGTCATCGGATTTGCACTAGCCGCGGGCGGGTTGTTGGGCAGTGTTTCTATGGACGAAGTGGGCGGTGCCATTTTCTTCCTGTCTATTGCCATCTTTGGTGCCGACATGACACTCAGCCCATCCTGGTCTTTCTGTGTTGATATCGGGCGCAAAAATGCCGGCGCGGTATCAGGCACCATGAACATGGCGGGTAACATCGGTTCATTTCTAACTGCACTGGCCTTCCCGTATTTGCTTGCATGGACCGACACCACAACCCCCTTCTTTTATCTCGGCGCCGGCCTCAATGTACTGGCTATCATCGCCTGGTTTTCCATGCAACCCGAAAAACCACTGGAGGAAGCATAATGGCGGCACTCAAAGGGGTGTGCATCGGGGCCGGCTATTTCAGCCAGTTCCACTTTGATGCCTGGACCCGCATTCCCAATGTAAAAATTGTAGCCGTTTGCGATACGGACAAGGAGAAAGCCCAACAGGCTGCGCAAATGTATGACATTCCAGCGGTGTATGAAGACTATGAGGCCATGTTTGCCGCAGAGCAGCCTGATTTTGTAGATATTATCACCCCGCCGGCTACGCACGAAGCACTCTGTAAAGCGGCCGGCGCGCACGGCATCCATATCATCTGCCAGAAACCCATGGCGCCCACCTTTGAGGCTGCGAGCGACATGGTAGCGCAAGCGGAAGCGGATGGTATCCGGCTCATGATTCACGAGAACTTTCGTTTTCAACCGTGGCACCGGGAAATAAAAAAGCTGCTGGATGCTGGCGCCATTGGTGACACTCTGCATTCTTTGACCTTTCGCTCTCGTATGGGAGATGGATGGGGAGAAGACGCCTACCTCGGCCGGCAACCCTACTTCCGTACCATGCCCCGGCTGCTTGTCTACGAAACAGGGGTGCACTTTATCGACACGTTTTGCTTTCTCGCCGGCCAGGTTGAAGAGGTGTATGCACACTTGCGCCGGCTCAACCCGGTCATTGCCGGCGAAGACTGCGGCCTGCTCCTTTTCAAGTTCTCCAGTGGCGCGCTAGGCATGTGGGATGCCAACCGATACAACGCCTCTGCAAACCCCAACGCCCGATACACCTTCGGCACCTTTCTTATAGAAGGCTCCGGGGGCAGTATTCGGTTGTATGATGACGGCAAAATCACCATCCAGCAACTAGGTGATTCCGAAGCTGAGCACAGCTATGCCCATGTGAATCGTGGATTTGGTGGAGATTGCTGTTTTTTCACCCAGCGACATTTTGTGGATTGCCTTGAACATAACAAGCCTTTTGAAACCTCGGGTGAAGCATACCTAAACGTCTTGCGCATTCAGGAAGCCATCTATAAAGCTGCCAATACAGGCCTGCCCGTGAGGCTGCAATAACGCAGACCTGTTTGCTAATCGGTAACCCCAAAAGAAAAAGGGCGGTCCATCTATGGAGCCGCCCTTTTGTTTGCAAGGCCTGTACACGGTTTAATTGTATGATTTGTGCAACACTTCCCAGTTTTCATTGGCCTTTTTTACCAGCCGGCTGTGATCATTCTCGGTGATCCACAACTGCTGTGCATCCAGCTCAAGATTGTAGAGAAACAGGAAATATTTGTCATCTTCTACAATGAATTTGTTCGGGTCAACCCGAAACTTGGCGCCGGCATACACGCCAAAAGCGCAATACCCACCATACTGCGGCAGATACCGTTCCGGGTTCTTGTCGAAGGCATCTTTCTGAGCAGATGACGTAAAATAATAGGTCACATCTTCAAACGTAGACTTATAGTCTTTCACCCCTCTCTGGGCCAGGCCAAGATCAAGGTAGGAAACAGGACTATAACCCTGCAGGGCTATGTTACTGTTATCGATGTTGTTTGCCATTTTATCCTGGGCCAGCAAAGGCGTACTGAGGTACAGCATTGCCGCCAGCATTAGCGTCGTTGTTTTCATCATGGTTCTATATGGGGCTTTTCCTGAAATGCTGCTTGGTTTCGGGTAGGGTTCATAGTGTCGAAGAGGTTGTCAAGAGAGTCGACTTTAGGGGTAAAAGCCCCTGTTTTATAGTCTATCACACGGATGACCTCGTTTTTCTTATC
>JBCCIM010000180.1 GCA_039111535.1 Bacteroidota bacterium
AAACGTGTTGGCAATGAGCACGTCATCCCAGCCGTCGCCATCGAGGTCGGTGATGATTGCATCGCGGGCAATTGTTGGCTCGGCTGCGAAGCCGGGTGCCAGGTCAGCCGTGCGATCGACAAGCGTGCCGGATTCGTTCATCAGGAGTAAGTCAGCCCGGGCGCCTGTGCCCATGAAGCCTTCTTTGCGCACCACGATGATGTCATCCCAGCCATCTTTGTCGAGATCACCCACGGCGATGTCTTTCTCATCGCCATCGTCGTTGGCAACGCTAGACAGTGAGATGCTACCGGAATCGTCGTTGAAGTCAAGCCAGGTACCCGCTGCAGCCGAGATGCTCCAGGTGAATGACACAGCCCCGCTGCTAGCGCCATCATTAACCTCTACGGTTACCGAAGCCGTGCCCGCCGTGCCGGCAACAAGACCACCGCCTAACTGCCCCGTTGCGGCATTAATATGTACCCCTGCAGGCAGTCCGGATGCCGTAAACGTAAGCGGGAGACCATTGTCCTGTTCAACATTGATGGCAACAGAAATGGCTTCACCTTCAACGCCACTCTGATCGCCTGGATTTGTCAATACAATTGGCGGAATTTCAAATCCTTCGAATGGTAGATCGCCCGGCTGGTTGAATACCATGTAGCCTACAACTTCATTGGTGTGCCCGACTTCATCGTTGGCCGACTGCTCTTCTTCAACTTTTACGTCGACACCACTGGCCGTCAGGTTCTGATAGCGCAGCACTGCTGTATCGCCCCCATCAGCCGTTTGCATGGCAGCCAGAAAAACGGGTGCTGCATCGTACGCCTGCGAGAAAGCAATGCTGTGGAACTGTTCCTCTACAACATCTGCCGTAACGCCGGCTTCATTAGCCATACCATCAGTACTGGCACCATTGTCGATTGCAACCCAGTAGACAGTTTCTTGCGCATGCACGTTGTCGCTGCCTTCTTCTTCTTCAATCTGTGCCTCAAAACTGGAGACTGTCACAGTCCGCTGGCGCGTTGATGCAGCCGTGGCCTCATTAACCGATCCAATCTGGCTGAATACTACAGGCGGATTATCGAACGCCTGGCCGTAAGATATTGTACTAAATGTTTGTGTCAGTTCTGTAACACCTGCTGCAATGCGTCGCCCATCCAAAAGCATGTGGGAGCCGGCTTCAACCACCATGTAGCTCATGGTTTCCGAACCGTGGGTGCCATCCAGGTAGTCCCACTCGTCGAGCTGAAATTCGAATCCGGTAGCCGTTACATTGCGGACGCGAATAGTGACCGGGTTATCGCCATTAAAAGACGGTGGGCCCATGACAACAACAGGATCGATATAGGAATTGTTAAGGGCCACTGCGTGCCATGTGCCGCTATCAGGTTGGTCAACTGTAACGCTGCCTATTTCCCCCTGGGTAATGGACACCTCCCATGGGAAAGCGATAATTTGCGTACTCGTTCCATCATTCACAGTAACCTCTACTGCGTAGGTACCCGCACTGCCTGTTGCCAACACACCTGTAATTTCCCCTGTACCGCTGTTGATAGACAATCCTGTCGGCAAGCCTGTAGCAGAAAATGTCAGCGGGTCGTCGTCGATGACGTCGATTGGTAGTGTAATCAACTCGCCTTCGCTCGAGAACTGAATACCCGGATTGGTGATAACGGGCACACCATCAGAGGTGACCTGAATAATGGCAGCCTCAGAGGGTACACCATTGCTGTCAACACCAAAGAACATCCAGTATCCAGGCGTCAATACGTTTGGGTTCTGATGTGCCTCGAGGGCATAGGAGCCGGCTGTGGTCTCAGTAAATTCAACGTACAGGCGACGCAAATCCGTGTTCATCTGGTGCGTGATTGCACTCATTTTGATTGCGGTGAACCGCGTCAATCCGGGCGTTGCATCGAGGGTAAACGTCGATCCGTTTACAATGGATGCTGGCGAAGTCGTAATCACGGGTCTCGTAGCGAGGGACCCATCTGCATTGAACAGGTATGGGGGTGAAAACACCTGGGCATCAGAATGTGTGGTAGCAGCACATTCATTTGAGCAAAAACCGCCACCGCCAGACCATACCCGGCCATCAGGCAGCATCAATGCCGTAGAGTGGTAATTACGGGGTACCGACATGTCAGCCAATGTAGTCCAGGCGCCTGTATCAGGGTTCCAGATTTCAGGTGTCAGAACGCTGTTGATTTCACCGCCGTCTGTTCGTCCGCCAACAACCAGAATTTCACCATTCGGCAAGAGAACACCGTTGTGCGTAACGCGAGGATGAATCATGGGCGCGATAGATGTCAGCGCTGGCGTATCACCTGAAATATCAATTGATACGACCTGGTTGGTGGCTATCTGTTTTTCAGCAGATTCATAGGAAACGCTGCCGCCAATGATCATGATTTTGTTTTCTTCATACATGACATTGATGGCCCGCTTGCCGTACCAGCCTTTGTCGGCAGATCCAGCCTCGCGTACACTGCCATCTCCCCCCAGGTTGATGTAGTGCATTTGCTGCGTAGGGCCGGCATGAAAGAGTTCACCATTGGGCGCCATAAACAGGTACGGCCAGGAAGAAGCGGTCCATCCTTGCTGATTGATAATGGGGTTGGTTAGATTTATCCCATCCTTCGTGTACCAGCCGGTGTCTTCGTTCCAGACTTCGGGAATCGGGCCACCACTTGGTGTGCCCCCAGATCCAAGGGCAGTAAACACTTCGCCATTCGGCAACGATACAGAGGTGGGATACCAGCGCCCTATGCTCATGCCATCAACAACTTCCCAGCTTTCCGTAGTTGCATCGAAGAGGCTTGTAGTAGGCACACTGTTTCGGCCTCCCGTAACGTGCACTTTCCCTTTGTCGGTCAGGACCAGTTCGGCGCAGAACATGTCGTGGGTGTTATGCGGCACCATTTTAAACTCGCCGCTCACAGGATCCCAGGCTGCAGCATAGGTAAATTCAGCCTGCCCAGCCGGCCAGGAATCTTCGGCGTTTGAGGAATAGGTAAGCAGGCGACCATCCGGCAGGTTGGCGGCAGATACGGGTGTATGCGGCCAATCGATCACTTCACTCCATTGGCCGAGTGTGTTCAATTCATTGAGTTGGGGTACCCGCAGCCGCGACTGGTCGACAACAAATGCCGGCTCCAGTGCCATTTGCCGGCTCCACTCCAGGTCATCTTCTACGTGCTGACTCTGGGAAATTTGGGCCTGGACGAGTTGAACAGATCCTGAAAACAGAAAACCAATGCCGAGCACAGCGGCCCATTGCATACATCTAGATACAAACATAATAACGTGGCGCAAGACTGCAGAGGTGGATCGTGCGGCTCCGCAGTATCATGTAAGGAAACATGGGGAGAGGTGAGAAAAGTTACGCATCTGTTGGATAACCAAAAACTAACTCTGGCGCGTTGTGGCGGCGTTTAGGCGCATACTGCCGGCTAAAATTGGCGCATGGGTTTGGAGTGAGGAGTGAGGAGTTGGGAGTGAGGAGTTGGGAGTGAGGGCTTTGAATATTTGTGAAACGAAAACACGGAATCCCGAAAAAACGTGAGCCTCAATGCTCATAAAACACACCTCCCAAAGCTTCTAAAACTGCCAAATAAGGACACCAGTGGGCCTTTATCCTCACAAACAGGAAATTTTTTCCGCTACCCTCTTAAGCCTGCCCATGTGCCGACGATATCTCCAAACAGCTTGGTACTATTCGTTTCCCCGGCCCCTCCCCACAACACTTGCGGGCCCCGGATCGGATGAAAAGTAACCCAAGAGATTTCCTAACCAGGACCCCACGCAAAAGCTATCCCCACATAGTTTTCAGCATAGATCACAGCACAAAGCTTGGCGCTTGACCTACGTTAAATACGTAAGCGCGATGCCCACACGTACAGCCTCAAAAAGGGTTGTCATCATCGCACACCGGGTCTGCAAGAAGCACCGTCTTGATACATCCTGTTAGCCTCTGTGGAATAGGTATGCCCGGTCCGAATCTCCTGGATTTATAGTTCAATAAACAACACGTTGTGCCGCCCCACGGCGCAGCCAACCCACCGCATAAATCAAACAATAAAACATTTAGAGGAAGGAATATGGCTTTTGGTGATTTGTCTCGAATCAATACCAATATCGCATCAATGCAATCACTGCTCGAATTTCAGAAGACGAGCAACGAAATCGGAACACGTCAGCTGCGTCTGTCTACTGGTACTCGTATAAACAACGCTGGCGACGATCCATCAGGATTTGCCATCGCTTCTCGGTTGGAATCAAGGGTTCGCGGTCAGGCTCAGGCACTTGCCAATATTGCCGACGCACAGTCTATGCTTTCTGTAGCAGAAGGTAGCCTGGGTACCATCCAGGACATCCTGATGACGATGAAAGAAAAAGTAATGCAGGGCGCAAACGACACGCTTGCTTCATCTGACCGTACGATCATCAACACTACGCTGAACTCTCTTTCTACAGAGATCAACTCTATCGTTAGCGCATCTACCTACAACGGCCTGAGCGTTTTCTCTAGTGGTGCATTCAGCTTCCAGGTTGGTGAGAACAGCGGCGACACCTTCTCTGTAACGGTTGGCGGTATGTCAGCCAGTGCAATTGGGGTAGCTTCTTCAGCTATCAACGTTACCACTGCTGCTTCAGCTTCAGCTTCTTTGAGCCTGGTTGATAGCGCAATCGATTCAATTTCCAGCACACTGGCTGGT
Source organism: Bacteroidota bacterium (assembly GCA_039111535.1). NCBI lineage: Bacteria > Pseudomonadati > Bacteroidota > Bacteroidota bacterium. Next base: position 4,701 of record JBCCIM010000180.1, read on the forward strand.
ATTGGTAACAACCAGACCGCACTCTCTTTCAGAGAAGAAAGCCTGCAAAACAACATGATCAGCCAGGAAGCAGCACGTAGCCGCATCCAGGATGCTGACTTTGCAAAAGAGCAGATCGAAATCGTGAAACTGCAGATCATGCAGCAGACCGGTATCTCTGCCTTGCAGAACTCAAACCTTGCGCCTCAGCTGGTACTTAACCTGCTCTAAGCCTCACTTCTCGAGCAGCTTAAGTCGCGTAATAAAAAGAGCAGCATGTGGCACCACCGGCCACATGCTGCTTTTTGTTTTATCTCTCTTCACGCGAATTAAGCGTGTTTTCGTGGGTTTGTTTTGCGTTATTGCAGTGCTGGCAGCAAAGCCATTGCATACTGCTGTGGCAAAAAAGAATATATCACTCGGCACGCGAAAATCGGCATTAGAAGCAACCCTTCATTCGCGGTCTTCCGCTTTAGCGCCGCACAAAGGTGCGCGTTGCTACGTGTTCGCCGGCTTCGAGGCGCAATACATATGTCCCCGGTGCATACTGGCTCACTTCGACAACCTGCTGATAAACACCGGGCGCTTTCACTGATTTCTCCAGAGATTGTATGCGCCGGCCCAGCACGTCAAACACATCCATCTTAACCTGCGACACCACAGGAATTGCATATTGCACTGCAACCTGATCATACGCCGGATTCGGATACACTGCCTCCAGTGCAAACGGTTTGATCTGCACTTCCCCTTCCCCCGTCACAACACGGGGGCTCGTCTCAAACCAACGTCCAGGTGACCATGCTTTAACCCCGGCGGTTGTATGTGCGCGAACACGCCAGTGGTACCGTACGCCGTGTTCGAGCAGGGCTGCTAACTGCAAGGTTGCTTCAGGTGACTCAAGTTGCGCAACCAGGCCTGAGAAATTTTCATCTGTGGCTAGCTGAATTTCATATTTTTGCGCTTCAGGCACGGGATGCCAGACAATCGTTGGTGTAACGTCTACATCCTGTGCGTCTGCTTCTGGTGCAAGCAATACAGGAATGCGCGACATCCCTAACTCAAACGCCGGCGCCAGCTCATACACCATTGCATTCGCGTACTCATCAGCTGCGCTAACACGAACCGCATAAAGTCCCTCCGCCAATCCAGCGGGCAATGCCGCTGCAACCATGTGGTTACCTGAAACAGCGCCATCTGGAAGTGACAACGTATGCCATACGCTATCCTGCATCAGTTTGACCTGAATCTCCAACGCATCAACAGAAGAAGAAGTAGTACACCAGCCACAGACATCTACAACACCTACGTGCAAAGTGTGTGATGCGTCCGGATACAACATCTGGCCGGACTGCCCTTCAGATTCCACAAAAAGTTGGGTTAGCCTTGGCGGATTGGGATCAGCAAAATCAGTGCGGAAAGACAGCGTTGCGCTTGCGCGGATATGCCAGCCATTTGCTGCAATGTGTTCGTCTTCAATAACCGCACGGTATTGACCGGGTTGGACAGAAACCCGCCGGTGCCCTAACCACCGTCCAACAGGCAGATTTGGTACATTATACAGGGAATCTGCCGCGATCACCTCTTCTCCGCGAAACAGTGTCATGGCGACGCTTCGGGGCAACAAATCGTTGGTTTCATTCAGGAAATATCCGCCATCAGGCGCTTCTGCCAGTTCAATGCGTGTTGCTGCATTGTCCATTTGCCCCGCCCAACGCACAACGCCCTGCCCCGGATACAAGTCAACCACAGATGCATCAGCATAGACCACCGGTTGCTCCAGTCCTACCTGTAAGGTGCCAGCCTCATTTAGATATATTTCTTCGGTTTCCAACAGCGTTACCTGGTTCACCCGGGTTGCCAGGTTGAACAAGGAGAAATCCGCTGAATGGAGGGTGTGAAAATGACCTTCCCAGCTAAATCCTTCTGGGGCCGGCATCATAAAAATTGTTTTCTCGAACGGAGCTGATAGTACAAAAGGGTTGCCATCCGTTAGATCAAGCTTTGCCCCCATGGTTGCACGCCGGCCTGTGCTGCTCGCTGTATGCGTCCAGGGTACAAAGAATACGCTGTCGTGCCCCTCGGGTACGGTATGTTTGTAATTTACCTGTACCATGGTGGCCGGCGTATTCTTCAAGGTCATTTCCCCAGACAACCCATCATACGCACCAAAAGGCAGCACATAATAATCCCCTGTCTCAGAAAAGCCTGTTGCACGCACTTCAAGTTTGTAGGCATCGCTAAACGATGAAAAATACTGTACAGTCGGCAACGAAGCGGCCATCGACATAAACCCGCCTTGTTTCACAATCGCATATCCAGAGGCTTTATGCGTTATCGCGTGAATACCAGAAACATGCTCCAGGGGCTGCAACGTTACGTCTGTTGGCGCAAGGGTTACCGGATGAATTGCTTCTGCTGCAGAAATAACCTGGTGCACACCACCTTCTTCAAAAACGTTTTCTCGGACAACGACGCGTTTCCCCCCTTCAAATTCGGCAATCACATCGTACTGATCTTGCGGCAAAAACAAGAAAAAGTCATCCGCTGCATCGAGGAAAGAAAAAGAAGCCCCGGCGGTGTGTCCGAACAAGAAAAGCAGGTCAGCCGGCTCTGCCAGGGAAAGCCTTGACTGTACCGGATTAAAGAAAGAAAAAGCGATCACGTGATCTTGCGTTTCACTCTCAATCGTTATTTCTCCTTCAAATGCATCGGGAAAGTCGAGCTTCGGCAACGCAGCAACGGGTGCAGTAACAGAAAACGGTACATCAACGGATGTCCCCGGCGCAACAACAACGGATGTGGCACTGAAGTCCAGATCAACACCAGCCGGCAACCACGCCGTGCCGATTGTAAACGTCTCAGTGGTTTCGCCGAGGTTGTGAACACTCAACGTATCGGTATGCTGCCAGACTTCCTGAGAAGCATCAACGAGACCAAAATCAAATCTAGCTGGCGTAAACAAGGCATCAAGTTGCTTCGCTGGTAATGCTCCGACGCGTCCGGATTCTACAAACCAGGGCATCATGCCGCTGGCATCTGCAGATTGGGCGAGTGCAGCTTTGACGTGTGCTGGCGACCAATCCGGATTTGCCTGCAGCAGCCGAGCCGCTATGCCGGCTACGTGGGGTGTAGCCATCGAAGTCCCATCCATCTGCCGAAAGGCGCCATTTAACCAGGTAGATGTGACCGCAACGCCCGGAGCATACACATCTGGTTTTATACCAAATCTTGGCAGGGTAGCAGCTTTAATTGAACCTGTTGGCCCCTGTGCGCTAAACGAAGCCACATGCCCATCGTCTGTGACCGCACCAACAGTAATCGCCGGCAGGGCATTTCCGGGCGCTGCAATCGATGCTTTTCCAAGATGGCCGGCATTACCAGCAGCAACAACGCAAACAATGCCGGCAGCAATGGCCCGCTCGACCGCAAGCGTGACGGGATGGTTCGAGTCACCGCCGGCGCCACTGCCGAGGCTCAAGTTGATGACATCCACCGCGTCGTCTGTAAGTGGATTTTCGTCAGGGTCCATCGCCCGTTCTATTGCAGCAAGCACCCAGGAGTCTTTGCCTCCCCCTTCTACATCCAATACTTTGTAGGCGAGGATTTTTGCGTCAGTGGCAACACCGGCCCATGTGTCGTCATACCCTGCCGCGATGCCGGCTACGTGCGTGCCATGCCCGTTATCATCGAGCGGGTCTGCGTCATCGTTTACAAAATCGTAGCCTCCAATCACTTTATGCTCGGGCCCCAGTTGTCCACCAAGCGCGGGATGGGTGTAGTCAACGCCGGTATCAATAACTGCAATTGTGATGCCGGCACCGGTGCCCTCAAAAGCATCGGTAACTGCCTCTTCTGGCATCACCTCTGGCACACCTGCATCCATAGCATGCATATCACCATCAGCATGAATACGTTTTACATACGGCCAGGCACGAACAGATGCGATAAGATCGCCTGGGAGTTGCAGGGCTACACCGTTGAATGCCCTGGTGAAGTGTTTTGGATGGTCGGCTCGCTTGGCAACTGTATGCGTGGTGTACAGGGCTGCAAGATCAGCGTCAAATTGGGCGTGGGTGGAGGCAACTGCGCTACTCTTGGACCCTGCGCCGGCGGCCGCGGCAACGTCCGGCTGGTTAAACTCAACAATAATGGCAACGGGTGCTGCTCCATCTGCTACCGCATCCTGTAGCGGGACTCCGTTTTTGAGCACCTGGAATGACTGCGTTGGCTGGACCCGTTGTTGCGCACGGGCTGACATGATGCATATAAGCATCAGTACGCCTGTTATGATGGCAATTCTGGTATCCTGCGTCATGCTTCCTGGTCGGGTCCTTGGCTAGCAATTAACTACCCACCAAGAATAGCCAGAACCTGACGCTTTTTTATCAGACTACGGGCTAAGCCTCTAGCGCTTCTAACGCATCCCGCGTGCGCCACTGTGTTGTTACCCGGGGCGACATTAGCGCTTCCTCAGCTCGATCCTGTCACTTTTCGCTTACCGATGGAGGGGCATGTTGGCCTATCCCTGGCTGTGGCCCAGGCTTCATATAGCCAACCCGTCGCAGCCGGCGTTTATTTTGCAAGCATCATGTCGCTGTAAGAGAGGGCGATGAGGTCTATATCTGCTACAGCAAAGCTGGCTTTCATTTGATCGCACTGTGCAGCAAGAGAAGCTTCTGTCCGAGACCCTTCTTCATCGATGGCTTCAACCTCAACAAATTGCCCAAGCCCGTCTACCTCATCCAAATGTATTTTGATGTTGTCGATGAAGTAGATGTGTCGGCGTTTGTCTACAACGGCAAGCACACCCAACGCCCGTGACAACAGCTTGCGGAGGGCAACAGAGAACGGCTTCTCTACGGGAAAAAGCAGTACGTCCGACCGTTTGGGGCCGGCCTGATTTGCCCGACTGTAGAAAATGAGTTTCCGCTCGATGGACCCTTCCCGTAACTTCAGTCGGCCGGCCGGTACCTTGAAGTACGTGTCGATTTGATGATCTTCCCCGACATACCGGGCCTGCTTCTCAGACAAAATTTCGCGCAAAGGCGCATGATCTGCGCAGTAGGCTTTGAACTCGATAATCTTGATGTCCGGCATGGAAAGGAGTTTAAGGTTGAATGAAAGGTAAAGGTGGTTAACCTTAAACGTTTAGCCTTTAACTTTCAACCCGAAACCCGCATGTCGGGCACGATGAATGCTGCAGGGAATTGGGGGGCCAGTTTTTCGAGCACTACGCGTGCTTCTTCCCGGGAGCGAAAATGGCCTATCCTGATTTTGTAGTTGGGGGATTGTTTTTTGACTTCAATCGGTAAATAGGCCACCCCAAACAACGCGCGTTGTTGAGTTTCAGCAAGGCTTTCCCACCAGGCATTGGCATCTTCCACCCAAGCATCTGCGGCATGCTGATCCTGCGTAGAGAATACCTGAATTTGGAAGCCGCGGACGGCACCTCGCTCAAATTGTGCAGTGTACCCATATTCCGGTTGTGCAACGGCACAGGCAGAAAGGGTCATGATGAGCGCAAAGGCTGTATAGCGCGCCGGCAACATGGCGGGGGGACGCGCGGTGTTGCTGTAGTACTTAGCTATCGATCTCAAATGCATTAGTCCCCCATGGTATGGTCTATGAATGACTTGCGATTTCGGACTTCAGATCGTAGGATGGACGTAACACCCATAACCTGCCCATTCAACCACCAAAGACCATGCCCGGACACCCGGAAATACCGAAAGGGCCTGTTTTTTTCACCCATGATGCCCCTGCCGCCTACAAACGCCGGCGCATCCTGTTTGCCCTGCTGGTGCTGCTTTGCAGCCTTTCAACAATCTGGCCCATATATCCTTTATTTTCAAAAACTTACCCGCTGGTATTCAGCCTACCCTTTTCGCTGGCATGGCTGGTAATTCTACTGCTGGTCACGATGGCCGGCCTTACGTGGCTCTACCAGGCAGACCACAAATCTTCCTAACCCCCTTTTAAGCGGTTCATTATGGAAACGTGGCTCACGGCCCTCATCGTTTGCGGCCTCTATCTCATAATTACACTAATCACGGGCCTTTTAACCGGTCGTAACATTTCAAAAAGTGTAACCGGATTTGTAGCCGGCGACCGGTCGATGAATGTGGTTGTCCTTTATTTTGTAATGGGGGCTTCAATTTTTTCTGCATTTGCCTTCCTGGGCGGCCCCGGTTGGGCTTATTCGCGTGGCGCAGCCGCGTATTATATCATTGCATACGGTATTGTCGGCATCATTCCACTCTACTTCTTCGGCCCCAAAACACGGCGTATAGGCGCGAAGCTTGGCTTTGTTACCCAAGCAGAACTCTTGAGCCACCGGTATGGCAGCAGACTGCTTTCGGTAATGCTCGCCCTGCTCAGCATTATTGTTTTTATCCCGTACCTGACCCTGCAAATGAAAGGGGCCGGCTACATCCTGGAAACCATTTCTGATGGCTATATCCCCGACTGGGTAGGTGCGCTAATTACCTACAGCATCGTGCTCATTTACGTATTCAGGAGCGGTGTGATGGGCATTGGGTGGACCAACGCGTTCCAGGGTGTTTTCATGATGATCATTGCCTGGTTCCTCGGACTCTATCTCCCCAACAAGCTCTATGGTGGCGTTGGTCCCATGTTCGAGCAACTGGCAGCCGGTGAGTGGAATGATATGCTGGCAGCCCCCGGTCTTACAAGCAGCGGCGCACCATGGGATTGGTGGGGATTTAGTTCTGCCGTAGTGGTCTCAGCATTTGGTTTTTCGATGTGGCCCCACTTGTTCATGAAAAGCTATGCTGCAAAAAGCGATCGTTCGCTTCGCCTGACCGTTGTGCTGTACCCCACCTTTCAGATTTTCCTCGTACCCATTCTGCTGATTGGATTCTCTGGCATCATTGCATTTGCTGGTGTATCTCCGGCAGACACCATTGTCCCCCATATCCTGAAACAGGAGTCCATCGGGCTTTCAGGTTGGATCGTAGGCCTTGTCTGCGCCGGCACCCTTGCAGCTTCGATGTCTTCTGGCGACGCCATTTTGCACGCAGCTGCATCCATTGGTATCCGCGACGGCGTGAACAAAATGTATCCCGACTTGCTAAATGACCAACAGCAACGCAAGTGGATTCAAGTGTTAATTATTGTAATTAGCGCCATTGCGTACTACTTCGCAGTATTTTCTGAAGTAGGCATTGTGCAGCTGTTACTGGGATCTTATGGCGGAGTGGCACAGATTTTTCCGTTAATTTTTGCGGCATTCTATTGGCCCCGCGGCAATGGAAAAGGCGCTGTTGCCGGCCTGGTGGCAGGACTGGTGGTGAACATGTTCTTCCTTATCCAGCCTGAATTCAAGCCGTTTCCCATGCATGAGGGCATTTATGGCTTGTTGGCAAACATCCTTGTGTTTGTTACCGTAAGCCTGCTCACACCCCCAGAGCCTTTGGAAAAGCTCAAACTCTATACGCACCTGGCTGAAGAAGAAGCGCCAGCGGCGGTATAGACAGTTGGCAGGTTGCGTGCCGGCTTTAATAGATAACCGGATCTAAATCCATAAACCTTCCCAATGCTGTCATGGATGCTTTTGACGTAGCAGGCACAACCATTGCCCTCATCCGCGGGGACATCACCCAGGTTGAGGTGGATGCAATTGTAAATGCAGCAAACAGCAGCTTGATGGGCGGTGGCGGCGTAGACGGTGCGATTCACAGGAACGGTGGTCCCGCCATTCTCGAAGAATGCAAACAAATCAGAAACGAACTCTATCCCGATGGCTTGCCTACAGGCGAAGCCATTTCTACAACAGCGGGTAATTTGCCGGCCAAACGCGTTATCCATACGGTGGGCCCGATATGGAAAGGGGGCGAAGATAACGAAGCCAATTTGCTGGCGAATGCTTATCGCAACTCACTGATGCAAGCCAGACACGAGTCACTTCGCCAAGTAGCCTTTCCCTCCATAAGCACTGGTGCCTATGGGTTTCCAATTGAATCAGCAAGTAAGTTGGCGCTACAAACAATAAGCGCATTTGTAAACAGCTTTTCAGATGTATTTGATAACATTCTAATTGTATTGTTCACAGATAAAGACCTCGCTGTTTATCAGAAGATGGCCAAAGATTTGTTCGAAAAGCGCACTTAGATCCTGTTGCAGCTATTCGAAAACCATTTCTGTAGAAATATCCTCCGTCGCATCTTGCTCACTTCTTTGTGCCAATCCGAGTGCCATGCATAATCCTAAAAATATATCACAGCCAAATGACGCGAGGTTGTACGCAAAAAGATCGGAGTTTCGCGCGAGTAGGTCAACATAGGCATCAAAGGCGACAAAAGTGCACAGCCCAAGGTAGAGTGTCACGAGAAAAGTAACGAAGTAGAGCAGACGCTTCCCACTCGTAAAATACGATAAGAGTAATACCATCGTTGGTGCGGACAGGCTCAAAACGGAAGGTCCTGTTATAGCAAACCGCCAGGCAATAATTAGGACCAACAGTGCGATTGACCCCCATCTCAAAACGCTCGATTTCAAATAGCTCAGACTAATCAATATAGCCGTTAAAGGCGCTAGAACCGCAAATAAGGCAACGATCACCGAAGTTAGCGTCAATGTGTCTAAGTCACTTATACGGTTTAGCAGCATTGGCCCATACCCAGTTTTGATACTGAATACGGCAGAATAGCCCGATATAAATAAAACAGTTATTATGTAGACGCCACGCGAAATATTGAAAAGGCGTTCTCTGGCAGGTACCAGTTTACGGTACTCTTTTTCGAGGTCAGCAG
>JBCCIM010000181.1 GCA_039111535.1 Bacteroidota bacterium
CAATCGGCATTCGACAATCGGCATTCGACAATCGGCATTCGACAATCGGCATTCGACAATCGGCATTCGACAATCGGCATTCCTCTCATTGGTCCTTTTCGAGCTTCGCGATGAGCTCCTTTATTTCTGCCAATTCTTCCGGCGTACTCGATTTCATAGAGAGGGCACTTAAGACAAGCTTCTGCGCTGAACCCTGAAAGTTGCGGTTGACAAAATCCTGCATCACCCCCTGCTCTGCGTCTGTCTCTGATATGGCCGCCGTGTAGACGTGTGCCTTGGCGTCGCTATTGCGCGTCACCAATCCCTTTTTATACATGATCTGCATGAATTTCAGGGTTGTCGTATACCCTGCGGTATCTACAGCCTCGTGCACTGCCCGGACCGTGCTCGGCCCCGCTGCCCACAAAACACGAAGAATTGCCAGTTCTGCATTGGTCGGTTTTTGCATAAACACCTCAAACCTACGAATCAATTCGTACACAATATACGAACTAATTCGTAGATGTCAAGAGTAAAGAGGTTAAAGGTCGAAAGTTTATGGTTTAACGCATTTAGATCAGCAGCCCAACCTTAAACATTCAACCTTCAACTTTTAACCCATTTACGCGTTAGAGGGGCCGATTCATTTCAATCTTAACCCTGGCTTCAGATCCGTGAGCGACAACAAAATTATTTTCTCGATGCTTCGTGTGGGTAAAATCCACAAGCCGAACAAGCAGGTCCTGCGCGACATCAACCTTTCCTTTTTCTATGGCGCCAAAATTGGCGTACTTGGCCTGAACGGTGCCGGTAAAAGTACCCTGCTGCGCATTATTGCCGGCATCGACAAAGACTACCTGGGTACCATCGACATCGGTAAAAACATCACATTTGGCTACCTCCCCCAGGAGCCTGAGCTGGATCCGGAGAAGACGGTTAAAGAGTTGATCGAAGAAGGCGCCGGCGAAGCTGTGCAGTTGCTCAAGCAATATGAAGAGATCAACGCCAAGTTTGCAGAACCCGATGCCGACTATGAAGCGCTAATGGCGGATCAGGCAAAGCTGCAGGAGAAAATTGACCACATGAACGCGTGGGACATCGACAGCAAGCTGCAAATGGCGATGGATGCCATGCGTTGTCCGCCGGCTGATACCAAAGCGAAGGTATTGTCAGGTGGTGAACGCCGCCGCGTTGCGCTCACGCAGTTGCTCATGAAGGAGCCCGACGTGCTCCTCCTTGATGAGCCTACAAACCACCTGGACGCAGAATCTGTAGGCTGGCTGGAGCAGCACCTTGCGCGCTACCCTGGCACCGTCATCGCCGTAACCCATGATCGCTATTTCCTCGACAACGTGGCCGGCTGGATCCTGGAACTCGACCGCGGCACCGGAATTCCGTTTGAAGGCAACTATTCATCGTGGCTGGAGCAAAAACAGGCGCGCCTGAAGCTCGAAGAAAAGCAGTCTGCCAAAAAGCAGAAAGCCCTCCAACGCGAACTGGAATGGATTCGCACCTCGCCCAAAGGCCGGCACGCCAAGAGCAAAGCGCGTATTGCTGCCTATGAGCAGATGGTGGAAGAACAGCAAGAGAAACGCAACGAAGACATTGAAATCCCCATTCCTCCGGGTCCACGCCTCGGCAACACAGTCATTGAGGCTAAAGGGGTGTCCAAGGCGTATGGTGACAACTTGCTCTATGACGACCTTACTTTCGCCCTCCCTCCTGGCGGTATCATTGGCGTAATTGGGCCAAACGGGGCTGGTAAAACAACCCTGTTTAAAATGATCACAGAACAGGAAACCGCAGACGCCGGCACCTTTACTATCGGCGAAACGGTTAAGCTTGGCTATGTAGACCAGAACCGCCCGCTCGACAGCGGTAAAACCGTTTGGGAAGAAATTACGGGCGGCTCTGAGTTTGTGCAGGTGGGCAACCGCGAATTGAACTCCCGTGCATATACTGGCCGGTTCAACTTCACCGGTTCAGACCAGCAAAAACGTGTGGGCCAGCTCTCGGGTGGAGAGCGCAACCGCGTACACCTCGCTAAAACGCTGAAAGAAGGCGCCAACGTACTGCTGCTTGACGAGCCTACAAACGACCTCGACGTCAATACCCTGCGTGCACTAGAAGAAGCGTTGCAAAACTTCGCCGGATGCGCCGTGGTGATTTCGCATGATCGCTGGTTCCTCGACCGCGTAGCCACACACATCCTCGCGTTTGAAGGCAACAGCGAAGTGTACTGGTTCGACGGCAACTACTCGCAGTATGAGGAAAACCGACGCAAACGCCTCGGTATCGATGCTGATCAGCCCGAACGCATCAAATACAAGAAGTTGATCCGGGAGTAAGACTTGTCCAGCAGACAAGTCTTATCCTGAACTTGATTCAGGATCCATGCCAAGGCCTGCGCACTGCCTGTTGACGAGACATCCGTACTCAACAGCTAAGCCCTGTATCGGGGTCGATTTTGCAGGAATCGCCTTGCATTTCACGCTGCACGAGCATCTCGTGACCAATTTGCCGCAGAAAAGCCTGGATCTCGTCTTCTTGCTGGTACATGCGCTTTCCTTCAGTGAGGTATATTACGGTGTCGGTAGCCGGCAACGCGTGCACCTTGTGCGCTACAACCAGGTGTTGCAGCTTCTCTTCCACCTCATCGCAAAAGGTACAACGAGGCTTTCTATAGAAGTTTATCATGGGCAATTCCGACAAGTGGCTACGGTCTGGGTAGCCAAACCTACCTATAAGGTTTTGCTATAGGTATCTCTTAAATAGCTTATATTCAAAGCTGTAACTGGTGAGCCCTAAGCGGTCCAAAATGCGTATTCGCCCAGACAGGGTAAATGTGCCCCAAACCGCTGGATGCCAGCATATAACCTCAGCAGATCAAAGAAAGTCCCCGTGGATGCCTTCCATCCACAGTGCTCCTGTAGCAATACAAGGTTTTGTATCAACTGATTCCGTGCAAAAGCCTGATCAAGGTACATATTTTGCAAGGACAGATACATAGACCTGGAGAACTGCTGAACGCCCGAAAACCCTGATTTGATTGTGTTGCATTTGAGACAACGCAATCAGAAACACCAGAATCGGGCTCCTTTACGCAGGTTGTGTTTAAGGCAGTTGCGTGAACCTGAAGTATTTCCCTCTAGGTTTCCGAAAACCGGCGTGTTCGGTTGGAAGAAGCAATAAGAAGAGACTGATTGTAGTTGCCCCTCGCTACGCTAAGCCCCTCAATTTAAGCACTCATCCATATTTGGTCCGGGTACCCTTGCGTATTCCGGCCCTTGCTTAATGGCGATAATGAAGCTAAGAAGAAATCATAAAAGGAAGCCACTCAAAGCAACCGAAGAGATTCTCATAACGGAAGAGGACAGTGAAGATAAAGCTGAACCTGCCCTGATCAATCCGTTTAGCACTTCAACAGATACAGAGAATCAGCCGGCACCAGAAGACACCGACGAAGCGGTCGCTTCATCACGTCCTTTCATCCTAACCATAAGTGTCAGCGAAGACAGTATCGATGCCCTGAACCAGTGCATTCTTACTTTTTCGACTGATGAACCGCTTGCCCTCGTCGTATTTCCGACGCCCGGCATCAAGCCAGAAGACTTGCTTGCACAACTCACCTTGCCTGATCACTTGCAAGCTGAAGTTGTAGCGTCGGATACGCGGATGACGAAAAATGGCATCTATGTCGTGCCACCAGCCAAGTATGTGGTGCAGGAAGACAACCAACTGGTGATAGAGGCGCAGCCCGACAGAAACGTATCCCCGTTGGAAGGTTTTCTGTTTTCATCTGCAAAAATTGAAAAGTCGCGCTCGATTGTACTGCTCTTTACGCCGTGGGTGACGCCTTATCTTGAAGGCCTCAAACAGGTACGACTGGAGCGCGGCCTGATTCTGAGACTCAACTATTCCCCGCATGCTTCTGTAGATTACTCGGAAGCTTACATGTCTCTGCTGATCGATGGCTCCATGCCGGCGCGAGAAATTGCCGAGCGGGTGAATGCTTTTGTACCAGCAACCAACGACAACGCCGCTGCCGGCCTTTCGCTGCAGCAGGAAGATATTCAGAGCCTGGAGAACATCTACTTTGCCTTGCTTAAGACAACAGGGATGAAGTGCTCCGATCTCGACCTCATTTTTATCTTGCAACACATCCAGCAGCGCCTGAATGTGCATGGCAAGAACAGCATCACGGCTTATGCCGAGTACATCCACGATAAACCAGATGAAGTCTGGTTACTTGCTCGCCGGATGTCTCTGAACCTGTCTGGTTTCTTCTTTGAGCGCAATACCATGCAAATGATTGCGCAGGATATCATCCCAGAATTGCTAGAAAACAAAGAAGCAGAGATCATCCGTAGCTGGGTACCTGCCTGCTCGTCAGGTGAAGATGCGCTCTCTCTGGCCATTCTGCTTTCTGATTACGCGAGTAACCTGCCAAAGCAGCCCCAGATGCACGTTATCGGAACGGATACCGATGATGCCATTCTGCAGCATGCACGGCGCGCGCAGTTTGCCCAGAACAGCATGCACAGCATGCCTCAAGACTTTAAAGAAGGCTATTTTGATGTCTTCCAGGACCGCTATTCTTTGAGCCGGCCACTCATGCAGCAGATTCACTTTGCTGAGCACGACCTCTCTAATACAGCACCTTATGCAAACCTGCACTTGATTTACTTCCGCGGGCACCTGAGCAAGCTCAAGAAAGAAGTACAGAAGAAGGTCCTCAAAAACCTCCACGCAGCCATGCATCCCAATGGCTTCCTGGTTATTGGGCAGGAAGACCATATTGGTTCTGAAGTACCATTTTTCACACCGGTCGACCGCGACGGTATTGTGTACAAACCTGTTTTCAAACAAAAGAAAACAGTTGCACCAACCCATACCGTCAGCCTGTTCAGAAACAGAGACGCCAAAGAAGCGGCGCGCCCGAAAGAGGCATTTAAACCTGCTGAAGAAGCACCACAAATAAGCCAGTTACACCGTGACTTGCTGCTTCAAATACAGAACCCTGTCAGTATTGTGGTCAAATCTGATTTCTCAATTATTGATCAGTGTGGCAATGTGGGCACCTTTATTTCATGGCCCAACAACGGCAAAACCGCAAACTTGCTATCTGCTTTCCCAGAGGAAGTAAGAGCAGACCTCAAAGACGCCGTACAGCAGGCAATTCGTTTGCAAAAGGCGCTAAAATCGAAAGCGATTCAACCAAACCAGCAAGGCATACTACGTGCATTTTTGCTGCACGTACGGCCGATTGAGTTACCCGGTGATGAAGAGCCCGTTGTTCAGGTCATGTTTATTGAACCGGAGAAAACAGTTGATGTACAACCGCTCAACATGAATTTGAAAGGCCAGCCGCTGAACAATGTTGTCAACAAGCTGGAAACAGACCTGCGGCATGCCAAAGATCGCCTCAACAAGCTCACCCGGCAACTCGAAGAAGCGCGCAAAGGCAGTGCTGATCCGATTGAAGAACCGGCAGAACAGCCCAAGGTTGTACGTAAATTACAGCAGCAAAACGACGAATTAAAAACGACCAACAAAGAACTACTCGCGCTAAACCGCGATCTCGTTCGTCGAATAGAAGCGTTGCGTAAGCGGACACTGCTGATAGAGAAAGAGCACGAATCAGCCAAAGAGGCTGCTGCTACGCAGGCCCCGCAAGCCGGCAACGGCGCTATTGCGCTGGATGCGGATATGTCGTCGGTCATGGCACAACAGATGATGCACATCTCCTCCAACCGACACGAAATCCGTACGGCACTTACGTCGATTATTGGCTTTGCAGACTTGTTGGCAGATCGCATGGTTGATGCTGACAACAAAGAGCTGGCAAAATATATCAGCAAAGCGGGCAACCGCATGTCCGATAGCCTTTCTGGCTTGTTGGACGGCGATCTTGATGCCTATGAAGTATTTGAGCCCAACGAATCAGCATCCATCGAAGAAGTGGTCCACGAAGAGGATGTTTCTGACAGGTTGCTGGTTGTAGAAGACAGTGATGCGACACGCCGGCTGCTTTCACTTGTACTCAGCGACCGCTTTGAATGTGAATTGGCAGCTGACGCCAGCGAAGCAATCGAAAAAGCACAAAAAGAGAAGTTTAAAGCCGTCTTGATGGACATCAACCTGGGCACAGGCAAGTCTGGGGTAGACGTATTGCAGCACCTTCGGGAAAGCAGCCGCTATGAGCGCGTGCCGTTTATGGCAGTAACGGCAATGGCATCACCACGTGATGAATCCTTGCTGCTTCGCAAAGGATTCAATGCCTACCTTGCCAAGCCTTTCCAGAAATCCAAGCTGCTGTCTACGTTAGACCAGATGCTTGAAGATAGCAGTGCTGTCTGACGATCATAACACACCGTATTCCTTCAGCCGGTATGGATTTCGTATCCATACCGGCTTTTTTTATGCACCAGATCTTTTGCAAGGACTACCCTATCAAAACTGCCTGAAATTCCGAGTTGAAATTTCTGTATTTTTTGCCCAGGCCTGTTGGTCTTGTTGTCTGTCACGCCCTCACTCGGAATCCCATGGCGCCCAATTTCCCCAAATACCGTTTATCGCTTTTTGTCGTGCTAATCGCTTGCCTGCCGCTGGCATTTGCTGGTGACCAACAAGCTGTTGACGATCCACTCAGCAGCTTCCAGTTGGCTGAAGGATTTCAGATTGAGCTAATTGCGCAGGAGCCGTTGCTGGCGGATCCGGTAGCCATGGAGATTGATGAACAGGGCCGTATCTACGTTGCTGAAATGCCCGGTTACCCGCTCGACGTAAGCGGGAAAGGCCGCATACGGATGTTGGAAGACACCGATGGCGATGGTAAACTTGATGCAAGTCATATTTTCGCGGACAACATCGTCCTCCCCACAGGACTCATGCGTTGGAAAAATGGGATCCTTGTTACGTCGCCTCCCGACGTTTTGTATATCGAAGACGCGGATGGCGATGGTGTGGCAGAGACCCGAGAAGTGCTCCTCACCGGGTTTGCAAGATCTAACCCGCAGCACAACTTCAACAAACCCATGTATGGTCTGGATAACTGGATCTATGTGGCCAACAACGGCATTATCTGGACCTCAGCGTACAAAGCACAATTTGGAGGGCGAGGTACGGAAGTACACTTCCCTGCCCAGCCAGATAAAGTCCAGCTTGGTAAAAACGCCAACGACCGCAATCTCAAGTTCAAACCTGACAGCCATGAATTGGAGTCGCTTTCCGGTCGATCCCAATTTGGGCATACGTTTGACGCCTGGGGACACCACTTCCTCACCAGCAATGCCACCCCGCAATTTCACGAAGTAATTGCAGCCCGGTACCTCGCCAGAAATCCGGAGTTGTCAACACGGATGGCTATGCAGTATACGCCGGCGTATGGCCGTAACACCACCATCTACCCCATCACACGAGACCCTGAACACCAACTCCTCACTGACCGGGGGATGATCACATCTGCCGCCGGGATTACGTATTACCTTGGCGGGCTTTTTCCGGAGAAATACCAGCAGGTAACGTTCATCGGCGAACCCGTGCATAACCTGGTCCACGCATTAAAGGTGAACGAAAAGGGGGCAACCTTCGAAGCAACCCGCATCGAAGCCCGAGAAGAGTTCCTGGCTTCAACAGACAGCTGGTTCAGGCCTGTAAACTACTATGTTGGACCAGACGGCGCCTTGTATGTAATCGACTATTACCGGCAGATTGTTGAGCATCCAGAATGGATGGACGACGAGACTGCAAAATCAGGCAAACTCAAGCATGGCACCGAGAGCGGACGAATCTACAGAATCACCCCGGAAGGCACAGCGCCGGCCAACTGGATTGGCAAAGTGAATCTCGCTGGCGCTTCAACAGAAACACTTGTTGACCATCTGCACAGCAACAACTTGTGGTGGCGCAGTAATGCACAACGGTTACTCGTAGATCAGCAAGACGCAGCAGCAGCTCCTTTACTCGAAACATTGCTGATGGGCGCCTCAACCCCGGAAGCCCGCGTGCATGCCCTGTGGACACTGGATGGCCTCGATGCGCTGCAGCCGGCTCATATAGTAATTGGACTGCAAGACGAAGAGGCCGGCGTGCGCGAAAATGCTATCGTTCTGGCAGAGCAACATGCCGCAACTTACCCGACTTTGTGGGATGCCTTACTGGACCTGGAAGAAGAGCCCAATACGCGCGTTCGTTTTCAGTTACTGTGTACGCTGGGTTTCCTGGATACCAAAGACAGCCGGCAAATGCAGCAACGGTTGCTGGAAGCTGACATCGACGATCCGTGGGTACAACTTGCAGCACTCTCAACGCGTGCTACAGTGGATCTTGCCTTGTTCGATGAACTCTACCCCATGCTCACGTCAACTGCATCAAAAGGCCGTGCCGCGTTTGTCAGCCGCCTGGCCGCTTTGATCACAAAAAATGGCGCAGCAGATGACATCACTGCCTTGGGAATGAAAACGCTCAACAACGCTGCAGATCAACAAGCGCAATGGAATCTGGCTATCCTGAAAGGAATTACGGAAGGCATGCCGCCGGCAGCTAAATCGAACCTGGCGCTGCTTGAACTGCGAGACCAGATGCTTCAAGCATTCTCTGGCGCACCAGCAGGACAAAGGGACGCGCTCCTCGACGTAATCCGAACCTTGCCGACCCGCGCCAACGCAAACACGGCAACAGCACTCACAGCTGCCAGAGCCGCCGCAGAACAGTCAAACGAAACGACTGCCCTACGCGCACAGGCCATTGCCCTGCTCGCCCATTTTGCGCCGGCCCCTAACGCGACGCTCTTCAAGTCCCTCATCCATCCCGCAGCACCCATCGCGGTACAAAAAGCTGCAATTGCTGGCTATGGCAAAGCAGATGCGGCAGAATTAGCGGAAGTGCTTGTTGGCGCATGGCCTTCCCTGACGCCAGATGCACGCAATGCCGCGCTTGACGTGCTGATGCGCGGTCAGGACCGCATGGCTTCACTGCTTACCGCCGTCGCTTCGGGCACCATTCAGCCGGCAGCACTCGGCTGGGACCGGACCGTTGTACTCATGCGAGATACGAAGGGGGATTTGAAAACCAAAGCGCGTGAACTGCTTAGCGAACCACCCGGCGTACGGGATGAAGTTGTTGCAGACTATTATGCCTCGCTCGCCCTGGATGGCGATATCGACGCAGGTAAAACAGCATTTTCCCGGGTCTGCAGTACCTGCCATCAGGTTGGCGGTGCTTACGGGACGCCGTTTGGGCCCGACCTCGGTACCATCCGGCACTGGTCTGCCAAAGCCTTGCTGGCAAAAATCCTGAAACCACAGAGCACCATTGCAGATGGATATGGTTTATGGTCGATTGCAACGGAAACCGGAAAAACGGAAATCGGCTTAATTGCTACAGAATCGCCAGATGCTATACAGCTTAAGAGACAGGGCCAGGAAGACCTGACGATAGCCAGAGATGCAATTGCATCGCTAAGTAGTTTGAATATGTCTGCGATGCCGGCAGGATTTGAACTGCAACTGGACAAGCAGGAAATGGCAGACCTTATCGCGTTTCTACGGTTCAACTAGGCTGGAAATGCCTTAGGATGGCAAAACTGGTACTACATCTACGCTTTAGGATACCCTGGTGGATAAAAGCTTCATTTTTCAGCTTCAACCTTGAGCCCTTGTGACAGCAGTTGAAAGTGGTGCAATGCCTGTTTCAATTCGGAGATTTTAACCGGCTTTGAAATTTGCGCATCGATAGCCGCCCCCCCCATTACCTCAGGATCTACATCATTGGTTTCTTCCTGATGCGTAGACAGGCCCTCTTCTACAGACATAACAATGATATATGGCTGTTCAGCAGCAGGAAGATTACTTCGCATCCATTGTGCTGCTGAGAAGCCATCCATTTCAGGCATACGCGTATCCATCAGGATCACATCATACATGCGGGCAGATACCGCATGCACGGCTTCCCGGCCATTAGCAACAACATCTGCCTGTAAGCCCAATTCCTCAAGAAAACGAACCACAACTTTTTGGTTGATCATGTGGTCTTCAGCAAGCAGAATACTGAATGCCTGTATTTCAGGTAAAGCTATTTCGGGTGGTGCAGCTGGTACCGTTTGGGTGGAAAGTAACCGCATCAATGCTTGCTGCAGGTGCTGTTCTCTCGCTGGTTTATGCAATGATACAAAGCTGGCATTGGTCAGCAACTCAATGCGCGTACCCAACGAGCTGAGCATAAGCACAGGCGTCTGGGAAGCGACATCCCTGTTTAACAAACGCGCGAGGCTGACTCCATCCATCACAGGCATCTGATAATCCAGCAAATACAGATCGAATGGTGGGTACCCTGCCACCGCTGCTTTCTGCCGGCACTTTAAGGCCTCGGGCCCCGATGCAGCAAGGCTCACATCCATACCCCAGGCCGCCAGTTGTAAGCTAAGAATGCGCCGGTTTGTTGCATTGTCATCAACCACAAGCACGCGTTTTCCTTCCAGCAATTGCGGTGCGGATTCACCTAACTGCGTACCGTCTGGCTTAACCATCAGGGTTACATGAAACGCGGCCCCCTGCCCGGGCTCGCTCTCTACCCAAATTTCTCCCTGCATCAACGTAGTCAGGCGCTTGCTAATGGCAAGCCCAAGGCCGGTGCCGCCGTACTTTCTGGTTGTCGAAGAATCTACCTGGCTGAACGAACGGAACAACCTGTTTTTCTTCTCTTCCGGAATACCTATGCCTGTATCCTGAACGACTAGATGCAGCTTGATGTGATCTACTGAAACGCTTTCCTGCAGTTCTACTGTAACGGTCACCTCCCCTTGTTCAGTGAACTTGATACCATTCCCGACAAGATTGACAATAATCTGCCGTAGCCTTGTTGAATCCCCGACCACCCGATGGGGCACATCTGGCATGATTAGGCTTGCTAATTCAAGGCCTTTATTCGATGCTTTGAGTGCCAATACATCGATGGCATCTTCTATGCATGTGCGAATTTCAAAGCTGTGCTCTTCCAGTTCGAGCTGTCCGGCTTCAATTTTAGAAAAATCCAGGATATCGTTGATAATCGTAAGCAGCGAATCACCGCTGTTCCGAATTGTCTCCACATATTCTCGCTGCTCTTCATCCAGCGCCGTTTGGGTTAACAGGCTTGTCATACCAATAACACCATTCATGGGCGTCCGAATTTCGTGACTCATGCTCGCAAGAAACTCTCCTTTGGCCCGAGTGGCTTCCTGCGCAGCATCCAGATACCGCTGTATGTCGTCGGCCATCTGGTTAAAGGCAAGCGCCAGCTTACCAATTTCGCCCCCAGTCTCAACGTGAACCCTGCTTGCAAGGTCACCTTGCCCTAGCCACATTGCTGCCTCCTGAATTTTGAGCACAGGCACAGCAATACTGCGCGCTAGCCAAAAAGCGCCGGCAACACCTAACAAAAGGGAGGACAGGCTAATAAGCACCGCAAATCCTTGTGCGTTACGTAGTTCGTCTTCAAAATACGAAGTTGTGCGTCCCACCCGCACCCGCCCCGTCAGGTCTGCAGTATCAAACGAAGCTTCTGTAATGGCAGCATTACCTACACGTTTTTCGCGCTGTTGCGCGTCTATTAAGCTGTCCGGATATGCTGCTATGGCAGTGCCGTCTTCATCCAGTATCACGACAAACTGCACTTCAGGATCTGCCTTGGCATACCTGACCGCACGCTGCATCGCAGCAAAATCTCCTACTTCGAGTGCCGACTGTACACTCAAGGCGAGCGTTACTGCAAAAGTATTGGAAGATTGCTCGAAGTTCTTAGTAATCAGCTCTTTTTGCTGGCCGCTGAAATAGAAATAGAGAATCAGCGATGATGTAGCAACAATCAGAAAGACAGTCAGATGGATTCTATTGCGTAGCGATAATTGCATCATAAATTACCGTCCTCGGTCCTGCGCGGCAGCTTTTCCGGCAGGTACGTACCGCAATACAACGACGTCGTCTGTAACAAGGTCGGCTGATACATAGCCAATAGCACCGGGCGTAGCCGCTACTTCTTGCACCACTTCCTCTTCAGAACCCAGCGTTCGTGGTGTTCGCCCTTCTCCTGAAAGCACAACCCGCATCCACACCTTTTTCAATTCCCTTGGCTCCTTCTTCAGAAAGCGGTAAAACTTTTCTTTCGACGCAGTTTTTTGCTTTTGATCGAATAGGACAACCAGCGATCCGTCTTCCCATCGATTGGTCTCAAGTACGTAAAAATCGAGCACTTGCTGCTGGCTCAATGTTGTCGCCGGCACCGATGGATGAGCAATTATGGCGATCCCTGCTACTTCTTTTGCCATACCGGGATGTGATTGTGCCATTGCAGGGCACAACGCCCAGTTCATCGCAAACAAGCAACATCCAACTATGCAGAAAAAAGCAGTGCGGTAACCCATTGGACCCTCTTTATAGAAATACACTGAGTCCAACTAACACATCCGTTTCTTTGCCATAAAACAGGTCCTGGGTAAAGGTCGATGTGTACACCAGTTGCACCTTAAAAACCAGAAAATCATTGGCCCTGTACCCTCCGCCTATCGAGTACATTCCAAACCCGTCTTCTGTGACAATATTGCTCCGATCTTCCACAAAAGAGAACATACCATAGGCAAAAAAAGACTCGCCGATATCAGCCCCCACGGTGACGTAACCAAAGAGTTTGTTCAGATCCTCATTGAAGAGGAAATTTGTTTCTACAATTTCTTCCAAACGGGCCCGCTTTTCAGCTGACAGGCTGTAATAAACCCGTATAAACTCAGATTCCACATAAAAACCCGGGAAAGTCAAGGACAAATCAAAGCCAAGCCTTGAGCGAGGCAGCGTTCCCACGCCAGAAAAATCAGTGGTAAAAATGGGGATACGCGACAAATCAGCGTAATCATGCGACACAGAAATGCCCAATTTCAAAGGCCCTTTGCGAATCCCAATACGTCCGCCAAATAATTTAGCGAGTGTGGAGTCGCTCCCGGAAGGCAACGTTGCGATAGCCTCCTGAATCATATAAGCAGTATTATTCCCGACGTAGGCAGCGTAATCAAACTTGATTTGATTTGCCATTCCTAGCGTCCCATAGACCTCTATAGCAGCCTGCCGGGGAGCCAATTCGTCCGTGCTCAAGAAATCGCTTACCAGGGTTTCATAAGCAAAGGGCCGCATGATATAAGGGAGTAGCGGCGTTCTGTCTCGGATGGTGTTCAGGTTGTTGAACGTGGGTACAAGCAAGCCGGCTTTAACCTTTAAGTGTTGCCCGCGATCGTATTTGACCCACGCTTCATCAAGCGCAAATCCACCCCATTGGTCTTCCGTTGACAATGAGTTGATGATCTCTAGATTTATAAACCCGCTAAACTTTTCGTCAATCTGCTTAAACATAAACAGATTCATTTGCTGCACCGAGAAGCTCAGCGACTCAGCAACACGCGGGCGCGGGTTCGA
>JBCCIM010000182.1 GCA_039111535.1 Bacteroidota bacterium
AAGAAGCATGCTCTACTACAGCGCATAGTGCGTACGAGAAATGTCGCGAGTACAGTTGGTAATTTGGCGCTTGTTGAAAATTGGAATACTACGCTTGAGTCGCTGGTGAAGGGGGCAATGTATGCGTTGCAATGTGATGCAGCCGTTGTTATTCCGTATAATGAAGAAAGAGCTGAGTTTGAATTTCCCGTCTTTGATGGTGTATTGTATCGGGATAAGGTGTTTTTTAAGGTTGAAGAAGGAAGGGTATCAGCATATGATAGAATCTTGGAGTATGAGCATGATATGCACATTGCGCATGATGTTGTCAATGACGAATTGCTGACTGGTGAATTTGTTAAGAGAGAAGGGATTAAAAGCGCTATTGGAATAAGACTAGAAGCAAGTGAGCGGGGCAAAAGACGTATGGTTGGTGTGATGTTTTTCAACTACCGAAAGGAGAAAAGAGAAATCGATGAGCAGGAGCAAGAGGATATTCGTTTGTTTGCAAGTCTGGCTGCAAATACAATCAGAAGTGCCCAAGTGTATAGGAAATTAGATACCATTAGAAAAACTGCACGTACATTTGCGTACAAAAATCTTGGAATTAAAAAAGACCTGGCTGGGACACTCAATTCAATCGCTTCGGGAATCAAGGATACGCTGCAATGTGATCTAGTGGTGCTTCATGAATATGCTTTGGAAGAGAAACAATTCAAAACGCCATTCTACTATGCAGGCAATGAGCATCCAATCCCACCGAAAAAAAGAAGCTCCGGTAAGCATAATGCAGAGTCTGCCATTTTACACTATGTACTAACGCAAGCAGATATGCTTACTACAAATGGTGGGGCAAATATCAATTTTCTTAAGGGCTCGTTTCCTGAACGCGAAGACATTAAGTCCACAGCGGCATTAGCGCTGGGAGTTGGAGAAGAACGCGTCGGCGTGCTGTTTGTCAGTTACAGGCAAGATCATCGCTTCACTGAAACGGAACAAGAAGACATAAAGCTGTTCGCTGATCAAGCTGCTATTGCCATTAGGAATGCCCAACTTTACCAGGGCAAACAGATGGAAACGCAAAAGTATGAGATGCTGTTGCATAACTCGCCGGGCGGTGTGCTCGCCGTAAATAGACAAGGAAAGGTTATTTTTTCTAATGAAAAGTTGCAGCGAATGCTCGGTTATACTAAGGCCGAGTTGATCGGTAAACACGTCGATGAGTTATATGGAGGTGGAAAAAGGCAATCGCGGCAGTTTTTCCGAAACTTGGTTGTCAAAGGCCGGCTAGATCAAGAGGATGCATCAGCAATTACACGTGACGGGCATCGAATTCCAACGCTACTAACTGCTGCTCTATTGGATATGCCAAACGATCCGGAAGAGGTATTTGGGATTGGGATTGTGGAGGATCAGCGCGTAGTCGGTATCGGTGGACGCACAGGGAAAGTATTAGAACTCACGCGTCAGATGGCCCAATACGAACGGATGCATGAAGTTGTGAATTTGATTCTATTGGCTGGGATTGAAATATTCAATGCATCCGATATTGGTTGTTTGTTAATCAAGGAAGAAGGCAAGTTTGTTGTTGCTGAAGAAAGCAACTGTGGTCACGTATTTAGGGATCAAAAATCGTTTCGCCTGGATCATTCAGTTGTTACTCGGAAGGCAGTCGACGGTAAACCTCATGTAGTTTCTGATTTTCCTCCTGAGGATGACAGCTTTATTCCCTTTTCTGAAGCAAGTAAGTCTGGTGTGCTAATACCCTTCATGGGTGAGAAAGAGTGTCTTGGAGTGCTATACCTCGAGAAAGATGTGCCACGTTTTTTTAATGAAGAAGATGACATGTTGCGGGTGTTTGCAGCGCAAGGAGCATTGGCACTGATGCGTGCTCAGCTCATTAGCAAGCAAAAGAGTTGGGAATCCACAAAGGATGAACTATTTGATATGTCAAAATCTGTTGTGGCCGGCCAGATTGCGTCAACATTTCTCCACGAGGTTAAAAACTCCCTGAATATTATTGTCGTAAATGCGCGCCAGTTAAAACGGAAAATCGAGAGAGAAGCCGGAATTAAGAAGAAGGACGAATATCTGATGCTTATTCAGGCAATTCATGATGGTGTAAAAAGTTCAGCCAAATTGGCTAAAGAATCGCAACGATTTAAAGGTCAGCTTGTAGCCAATAAAAGCCATGTGTATTTAAACGAAGTGTTGGATCATACAATCAGGCTGGTTGAACCAGCACTAGAGAGAAAAAGATTAAAATACGAAGTGCGCCTAGATCCAAAGTTATCGCGTCCTGTTAAGGGTGCTGGGTATTCAATTTTTGTAGATAATAGTCTAATCGAACTAGTATTAATTAATCTTCTAATGAATGCGATAGATGCATCTTCAGAACGAAGCAAGATCACGATAACCTCAATCAGGAATAAAGAATATGTTCAGTTTGAAGTCATTGACTCTGGGCATGGTATTGATCTGAACAACATGAAGAATATATTTCGTCCTTTTTTTACTATGAAAAAACAAACAGGGGTAGGGTTAGGTTTGTATATTTGTAAGCTCATTGTTGAAGACCAACATCAAGGGACTATTGAAGTAAAAAGTGTGCCGGGTAGAACTTCGTTTTCTGTCCGGTTGCCGGTCAGCAGTTAGCCTAGAACCTCTTGATCGAATTTTCGATGGATAGGTCCAATAGGGAATCAGCAACTTCGTATTCATGACTTTGAAGCATTTCATAGAGGAGCCAAGTGTTTTGTTGCTGGATGATGAAATTCCAGCATTACGTGCTCTCTCCAGTTTGCTCGAAGATGATGGAGTGAAAGTGGTTGCGGCATCTTCAACAGAAGAAGCCGTACGAATGGTAGCAGAAAGCACTGGATATTTTTCGGCCATGGTCATCGATGTTAAAATGAACGACGAAGACCGGGATGGACTTGACGTAACGAACGAAATTCAACATGGACTTTGTCGCGAGATTCCGGCAATTATTGTCTCTGCTTATGCACAGAATGAGGCGTACCTGAAAAAAGCTAGGCAAAAAAAGTTAATAATCGAAGATTGGTTAGAAAAGCCGATACTGGATGATGTTCATGACCAGTTAATTCAGCATATACAAGCCCTTTCAATGTCTTCGCAAGAGAAAGTGAACCGGGTTATTTCTATCTATGATGCATGGCTTTCGGATCAATCCAAAGGCCTAGAGGCATTACGCAGCTTTATATTGGAGGGTGATTTGCACGACCCTGCTCTTCTAACAAATACACTCAATTATTTAGGAGAACATAGAGGAATAGAGGTAAACGATTTCACTGCACATGTAAATTTCTTAGTTTACGAAAAAACAATTGGGTCGCTTTGGGAGCAGCATGGAAATGGCTATGTAGCTTTTTTGAAAGGTAAGAAAGTTGGTTTTGCAACCAGCGAAACAGAGTTGATCAAAACAGTCTTCGAGACACAGCAGAGGACTGATTTTTTCTTTGCCCCTATCAATGAAGAGCGTGTATCTAGGTTTGCTGGTCCAAAGGTCTTGTCAAATCGTTATCCCAAGTTAGATTAGTTACCAGTATCACCTGTTTTCCAACTAGATGCGGGGTGTAAGCTTTCCGTTTTTTTGCGCTTCCCCATTTGTAAGTATAAGTTTACATGCTCACTGCGCTGGAAACGGATTTCTGACCGTGGACGACTGCCTTTGCTTCACGATCTTTATCACACGTTCCATCTCACTCACATTGATGGGCTTACTGATATACGCATCCATGCCGGAATTCAGGTAAAGCTCTTCATCTCCCTGCATCACATTGGCTGTCATCGCCACAATGAAGGGTTGTTGGTCGATGCTCTTCATGTTGCGGATTTGCGTCGTTGTTTCAATACCATCCATTTCAGGCATATTGATGTCCATGAAAATCAGGTCGTACGACTTTCTGCCCAGCATGGCGATGGCTTCCATTCCGTTGTTTGCGATGTCTGTCTTGAAGCCAAACCGCTCAAGGAATTTGGTTGCAACTTTCTGATTTATCACGTTATCCTCTGCGAGGAGAATTTGCAGGCTATCGTGAGCTGTTGCAGGGAGGCCGGTATCTTGTGTTTGCAATGACAACGCAGGCTGCGCCTGTTGCTTGAAGTAACCGTACAAGGCCTCACGCAACTGCCGGCGCTTTACGGGTTTGAAAATCCGTATTACATTCGGACCATAAAAGACATCTTCGATGTCGTAACCCTGATTCAATAAAATGATCAGGGGATGGGATTGTGAAGCAACGAGTGTGGTAAGCTCCTGCATTGAACTGTTTTGGCTCCAGTCAATCAAAATACAGTCAGCAGCCGACTGGGTGCTATTGCCGGTTAGGCTTGCCAGGTCATTATGTAAAAACACCGAAGCGCCCCAGGATGAAACATGGTGCTCGATAACCTTGCGATTGGATGCGTGTGGGCTGCTTACGGTAATCTGCTTTCCTGCAAACAGGGCAGCATCAGCGCCCAAACTTGCATAGGCATTGGTGTCAATGTCAGCCTTTATCGTAAAGAAAAACGTAGAGCCAACCCCGGGGCTGCTTTCGAGCCACATGGTGCCGCCCATCAGGGTACTTAAATTTTTGCTGATCGCGAGCCCAAGGCCTGTGCCGCCAAATTCGCGTGTTGTAGATGCGTCGCCCTGGCTGAATGACTTAAAGAGCCGGCTCTGTTTGTCCTTCGGAATCCCGATGCCCGTATCCTTTACAGCAAATGTAAAAGAACCCGAGGTTGGGTTTGAAGCCGAATAACTCACCGAAACAGATACCTCTCCTTCAGTGGTAAACTTGAGGGCGTTTCCAACTAAATTTGTAATGATCTGCCGTAAACGTACGGCATCCTGGATGATGAGCTGGGGTACATCTGCATCCATGTACAGGGCCAGATTAAGGCCTTTTTTCGACGCAGAAAATGCCATCAGGTCCAGCGTGTCTTCAATAGAACGGCGTAGATCAAACTGGATGGCCTCCAACTCAAGCTTGTTCGCTTCAATTTTGGAGAAGTCGAGGATGTCGTTGATGATGGAAAGCAGGGTTTCGCCGCAAGAGCGAATGGTCTGCACAAAGTCCAGTTGCTCATCATTTAACTTCGTTTCCAGGAGCAGGCTCGTCATGCCGATGGTGCCGTTCATCGGAGTCCGCAATTCGTGCGACATATTGGACAGGAACTGGCTTTTGGCGAGGCTGGCGCGCTCTGCCTCATCTTTCAGGTTGGCAAGGTGAATTAATTGGTCCTGGATGGTATTGGTTTGCCGGCGGATTTGCCCACGGAGCAGGAGGCTCCATCCGAGCGGAAGCAATACGATTCCCAAAGAGCCAAGTACAATCCATTTTGTATTGGCTTTTGTTAGCCACGGTCCGTTGTGTATAAGTTCAATGTCGGCTGCTGTACGAAGGTGGAGGGTAAAAGGCCGGTTACGGGGTTGTGTGGCATAAAAGCCGGCATAATGCGCTTCAGCAACACCTGTGAGCAAAAGCTCGCTTCCTTCACGGATTTTTTCGGTAAAAGCTTCTCTGGGTAGCGTTGCAAGAAACCGAATGCTGTCTGCTGATACGGTGAATTCTACGGTGTCCTGGTTTTCACTAATCTTTTCTGTAAAAACAGCAATCTCAATTAACCTGTTGTCGAGCGCCAGGTTATTTAGGATTACCGCTTCATAAGGAATCGTATCTGGCGTGTGTTCGACTGAGTATTGGCTATTGACTACAACATTCTTGAGTTCTGGAGAATACTCACCCAACTGGGGGAAGCCAACGACATCAATTTCGTCAAAAAGTTGTACCAGGCTGAGGTTATCGGTGTAAGCCCGGGTACTGCCTGTAGAATCTTGTATTACAAAGTAGCCAGAAGGATGTATTTGCGTTACCTGGCCACGCACCCGAACGATATGGCCTTCATGTTCAACCAATCTGAAAGCTGCCACGTCTCTAATAGCAGATAGAGGCAGGTCTTTCAGATTGGCCGGGCCGGCTTTAATGGTTTCTACATGCTCCCAGCCCGGTACATAGAACGTAATGCCAATTAACTGCCTTTCCTGATTGAACAGACCGCCGGCAACACCCTCAATGTTAACGATCGAACCCACAAGTGCAGGGTCATAATCCGGAGAGTTGAGCCTGATCTCGATGATTTCGTCGCCAACAGCAACTTCCATGAACGTTCCCTGAAAAAAGGAGTCGTCTTCACGTGGGCCTATGCTTTGCACAATCCCTTCTACGGCGGCCCACCTTGCATCATATTTGCCCGAGAGGAGATAGAGTGGACTTGTTAATGGTTCTGGATGCGAGGTACGCCCTAGCGCTTTAACTTCGGCTCCTGGGGCAATATTGGGGGCAAATGCGCCAGCTGAGGTGAAGCCTGTAACTTCCACATACGCTCCTTTGGCGGGTATGGTGACGGGTTCAAGCAGGAAAATACCATCTGCATCATCCTGTAGAAAACAGTAGCGGGTTGCTCCGTCATGGCAGTAAGTGATCACCCCTCTTAAACGAACAGGGTACTCTTGTGCTGCTTCATCATTCGAAAGAATGCGGATTTTGTCGATGCTCCGAATGGTCTCTTTATGTAACACTTCTGGCGCTTCCTGGGCAAGCGCCGGCGATACCATGGCAAGGGATGCCACGCATAACACAAAGAAAAGCGGCCTTGTCAAACGTATACAGGTCATTAACGGGTACGGAACACCTTATTAGAGGAGGATTCGGCGGTAATTGGTCCTACTTAATCCATTACGCCCTATGAATGGCTGTATTTAACCAAATGCTTATGCTGCCGTGTGGGTCTTGGCGTTTACAAGGTTTGGTCTAACAGAATGCTGCGCTTGCAGGTTTTTGATCGGCTTTCGTTTGCAATAAGTAGACTGGAATTAAAAGAATAGCCAGTGCTTTGTGCTGGGTTACACAAATACACTTCATTTCCAGTTTCTATGCTGCTGTAACGGGAGGGCCTTTGTATAATATCGTTAAAATAACAATAAACTACAGAAAGTCGTGCAAGATAATAAAGATGGCCGCTGTAATTGTGACTAGCCCATCAATATGTCACACGGCCCAAATATAAAGCAGCACGCGCCCCGCCGGGTACGTGCTGCTGGAAACCAGACCTGCTGACTGTTACACAAACCAGTTATGAAACCGGGTCTGCGTGTTGCCACGTCTGCAAATGTTAGACCTGAGAGAAGGGCAGTGGCCGCAGAATGATACTGGTGATGTTAGACACGGTGTCTTTGTAGTAAGTATCTGCTTTCATTTTCTCCCAATCAGGATGCACAACAAACTTGCCCCAGGCTTCACTGCGCGCCGCGAGGTCCTTAAAGGTAAGCATATAAGTCAGGTTAGGTAAACGCTCTCCGACCATGGCTTCCCCAAAGAATACCGGGGTCAGGCCGGTGTCAAGGAAAATTGGGATCTCGCCGTTGTTGAACATGTGGATTTTCCGGATGGCCGCTTCTTCACTGTGGCTCTCGTAAATTCGGAGTTCAAAAATACGCTGCGCGTTGTCTGCAGCGCCGGCTGGTACAGCAAGATTCGGCATCGCATCAAATCCCTTGAACAGCGAGCTTTCCACGCGGGTGTAGCCGGGATCATCGAGCGTGGCAGACAGAAAGGCTTTACCGTCTGCCTGATACGCTGCGTCATCAACAAGCTTACCGCGTAAGCTGTTCATTGACATCAATGAATCGTGTGTGAGCAGTACGTACGTAGTTGGGTCGGTAGGGCCGTGAACTACATTGAAGGCGCCAACATTGCTTATGCCTGCGCGATTCCAGGCAGGGATTGCAACATCTTTGAGAAAAGACGCCAGACGTCCTCGATGCGAGCCTACGCGACTAATATATTTGCGCAGCTCAAAGAAACTGGCTGACTGCGTTTCTTTGTTAGCGTCAGAGGTTTGTGGGAACACTGCAGCTACGGAGGTGGCACCGGCTGTTGCAACAAATTTTCGTCGATTCATGGGAGGGAAGCATAAAGTCCGGCGGATAAGCGTACCCGCCGGACAGGTGAATAGCTCGGAATTAGTTCATAATGGGTGTCAATACCATATTACGGTAATGCACTGCACCATGGTCACCCTGCAAGAAAATGGGGCCGGCAGAGAACTCATCGGCCGTCATGGCACCGCCGGTTACACCTTCAACGGGTGCGTTATCAATAATTGTTGTACCGTTGAGCTTAACGGTTACATGATGATTGTAGAGCGTGATGTCCATTTCCTGCCATTCGCCCGCTGGTTTTTCAGCAGTGGATGACGGAGTGATCCTGCTGTAAAGCGCCCCCATGTGATGCGAGTTTGCGTCTTCGCCGTATGTGTCAGCTACCTGGATTTCATAAATCCCGCGCAGGTATACACCGCTGTTGCTGCCTTCTGGTATGTTAACTTCCAGCTTGAGATTGAAGTCTTCAAACTTGGCGTCGGTGCGCAGATTGCCATAGCGATAATGATAATTGTCACCTTCAGGCTGCTTCGGGTTATTGGATAGTACACCGTCTTTGACCGACCAGCCGTTTCTATAATCATCTTCAATAAGTGACCAGCCTCTTGTACTGCTGCCAATCAAGTCAACAGGATCACCATAGCGCGCTGCGGATACGTTGGGCGCATCCGGCAGGGCCGGCAGGCGCTTGCCTTTGATGGGCACTACATTTTCGCCGCTACCATTCCGGTTTGGCATATAAGCGTGGCCAACCAGTTCGTCAAAGCCGGCGTGCAGAACGAGGCGATGGGTCACATGGTGCGAGCGATCCATCTTCCCTTTTACTTCCTGTATGCGCGTAACAACGAGTGATCCGTCTGCGATGTATGCATCGGCTACAGGCAGTACGCTGCCGCCGTACCACAAGAGTTCGGCGTCAAGGAATCCTTCGTGCTCATGCACATTCAACCAGCCGGCACCTCCGGGCAGATACAGGGCCCATTTGCCCAGGTAGTCCGATGCATCATCCTGCGCCTGCGTTGGCATAATGGTGATACTGAATAATAAAAATACGGACAACAAAATCCGTGTACATGATTGCTTTTTCATGCCTTGCCTCTTCGTGGTAAAGATAAAGTGGGGTACGGCCTCAAATTTAGTCCGCTTGCTGAATCTAACAATGCGGCTTTCGAGGCGCAAATATCTGCGCTATTGTGTACGTCTTTCTATAGGGTTTTGCGGCCCAGTAAGAATCATTCTTGCCCAGGTCAGGTCATTGTCTCCTGTGCCGTAAATCATAAAATGCCCGCCATATGCGCCGCCATCCGGGTCGCAGTGTACAATTTCCATGCGGTATTCGTCTCCGGGTTTTGGTGGTCGCCAGTCGGGGTCGCTGCGGGGGAGGGTTTTGTGCATGTCAACCCGGGCTTCAAGGATGAAGTCGCCGGCCCCGGTGCCCCATGGGTTCATTTTCAGGCTATAAGAGACCGCATCGGCAGGAATGGGCTCTTCGAGGTAGGTTGCATCAGCTGAGCCGTGCCGCCACCAGGCATTGTAATCTGGCCGGCGGTCATCGATGACAAAACAAAACGCATTATCGCCACGCGCAAAGGCTTCTGGTGCATCGTCTCCGGGCGCTTCAATAAACCAGCATATCGAATCTTTGAACATCCAGCGGTGTGGGGCATGCTCAGGGTCTTCCCGGTCGTTAAAATTGTCTACGACCTCAGCGCCCATGTACAGGTATTGCTGGTCCCAGGCAATGTAGTACCGTGCACGCAGGTCGTCTTCCGGACGCGGTTCGTCGTCGCGTTGTAGCGTCAGTCGGTTGCGCCGGCCTTCATCGTACCACGTTTCATGGCGGATTCTGTATATGTCCCAGACGCCATCGGTAAATGCGTCATCTTTCCAGTCTGCCAGGTCACCGTCGATGGCGGGTGTGGTTTCGAGGAAGGGTACATGAAGAATGTCTGGCGGCGGAATCTGCGCTGCGCATAGGGTAGCGCCTGCGATTCCCCATAAGAGTGTACATAAAATGGTACGCATGGGCGGGCAATTTTTGGTGGAAGGATTCTGTACATTATACATGCTTCCCAAATTCATCTGCAAGCAAAACGATTGACTGTTATATGGCTGCTCCCTTGTTCGCCTTTGACCCGCGCTGTATGTTGCTGATATTACTGGTTGTAATCAGCTGCCAGTCTGCTACAACAACAGTAGAAAAAGTAAATCTGAAAGAGGCCCTGACTTTTTATGCCTCCTTTGATGAGGGATTTGCGGCAGATTTTGCCGATGGTGATCCAACATTGTACACCGCACCTTCATGGGATCCGACGGTAGATGCAGCACCGATCGTTGCTGACAATGCCCTTGTTTCGCGCTTGCCGGCAGGTGGCCGGGCAGGAGGAGCGCTACGCTTTTCAACCAACTGGAACCCGGTTGTGTATTATGCCGGCAAAGACAACGTTGCATACACGACTGAAAATTGGTCAGGCGCATTCTCTTTCTGGTTGCGCATTGATCCCGATGAAGGCCTCGAAGCAGGGTACAGCGATCCGTTTATCATAACCGACAAAAACTGGGATAATGCCTCGCTGTATGTTGATTTTACGGATACCGTGCCGCGCAATTTCCGGTTTGCTGCATTCGCCGACCACGGCATCTGGAATCCCGAATTGTTGGCCTGGGATGATGTCCCGCCGGCTGCTCGCCCTATGCTGGATCTCGAAAATCACCCTTTTTCGGCTGATTCCTGGACGCATGTTGTGCTCTCTTTCGAAGGTATGAACGGTGAAGCAGCACGCATGACCGGCTACCTGAACGGCCAGCAGGTTGGTGTATTTGATCAGGTGAATTGGACCCTTTCCTGGGAGATCGAAAAGGTAATGATGTCGATTGGCCGGCACTATACGGGAGATTTGGATGAACTTGCCGTATTTAACCGGGCGCTTACTGCCAGGGAAGTAGAAGCGCTGTTTGCTAAACCGCTGCTAGACTTGCTGTAGCAGCGTAA
This sequence comes from Bacteroidota bacterium, assembly GCA_039111535.1. NCBI lineage: Bacteria > Pseudomonadati > Bacteroidota > Bacteroidota bacterium. Next base: position 10,920 of record JBCCIM010000182.1, read on the forward strand.
GAGGCTTCCCTGTTCTGATTGTAATCGGGCCTTGCCGCTTGTCTCAGAATGCCTTTTCTAATCAATTTTGCTTCTGTGTGCGACAACGTACGTGACGATCATCACTAAAGAGGTAGCAGATCCCTAAAAATCAGGAACGAGCCTTGCTACGCTTTAACTGATAAAGAATAAGCAGGATTTAGGGAATAAGATTTCACTATACCCACTTTCTCTTCCTCATTTACCACAATTATCACGCACGCAAATAAGAAAACGCTTCTCTGTATTTCATAATAGCTCGATTTTATGAATACTGTACGAGCCATATTAGAGCAGAAACGCCTCCCGCTGCTAGACCTTAGCTCGCGCAGTGCACTCCTCAATTATGTACTGCACCAGAGAAGAGGTATAGAGCTGATCGACGTAGATGCACAGGCCCTGTACGACAAGCTCGTACTTGATGGGCAGGCGTATACGTTCGATACACTGGCAGAGCCAGGCGTTGAAGTACCCAGGGCAACACCGCCGGCTGGACTCGCAGCGTTGCGTCTTCAAACGCCGTATGCACCATCTCAACTGCAGTTACGGCTTTCTCAAACCTATTTTGATAGCGCTTCTTCGGTTAGTGACCTCGGCAAAACCCTGCTTTTCCTTACCCTGGGTAATTTAAACTGGGTCCCCAAAGATGCTGAGGGTGTCACTAGCATCGCGCCTCTGATTCTGATTCCGGTTCGTCTACATCGCAAAAATGTAAACGATCCTATTGCTGTTTGTTATACCGGAGAAGATCCGCAAGTGAATCCGGCGCTCATCCACGTGCTGAAGCAAGATTTTGGCCTGGATATGCCTGCTTTTGATCCGTTCCACCCCAATGGGGTCAACGGATTTCTGGATATGCTTACCGCGTTGCTGGACGCATACAAAGACTGGCGCGTAGGCCGGCATCGATCTCGTATCGACCTTTTTAATGTTGCTGATTTCAATGTATTCAACGACCTCTCAGCAACAACAGGCGTATTTGCAGATCCTGATGAAAATCCGATGCTGCGCATGGTCCTTTCAGAAGGATTTGAAAGTGCAGAAATTCAGTCTGGTGAAACCGTTTCAATTGATTTCCTCACAACACCTGGTGAAATAAACCACGTGCTCGATGCTGACAATGAGCAATTGTTAGCGGTGTACGATGGGCTGAAAGGCATTAACTTGCTTGTAGATGGACCACCAGGGACCGGGAAAACCCAAACCATCACCAACCTGATTGGCGCCGCAGTTTCTGAAGAGAAACGGGTGCTTTTTGTTTCCAATAAAGTTTCTTCGCTTGGCCAGGTAGCAGAGCGATTTGGCACAGTAGGACTACGCCACATTGTACTGCCTTTGTATGGCCAGTACGTTGAGCGCCGGCGGTTTATGCGCGAATTGCAAGACGCCATCGTGACGCGCGATCAGTTACAGGAAGACGAGCAGACCTTGCTGGAATCGTTGATTCGTACGCGCGACCAGCTTAATGTGTATGTCAAGTCTTTACACACCCCCATTCGAGATAGTGGCATTACACCTTATGAAGCGTACAATGCGATGGCTGAACTCGACCAGCAATTGCATGGCATTGCGCTGCCCGAGTTCGACGGGTCTATTTTTGTCACCCAGCCGGCTGCCCAGTTTGACGCTGTAATTGAACGCGCACGCGAACTGGAAACGCATCTGAAACGGCTTGGTGTTGTGCAGCGTCATCCGTTCTGGGGAAGCCGCAAGACGTTCTACAAATCAACGGATAAACCGGAAATTCGTAAGCACTGTCGCCTGGCCGGCATGGCGCTCACAACGCTTCGCATGTCTGCCACCGAATTGGCCCATGTGATGGGGACGCGGGCACCCAATAACAGCCAGGATGTTATCCGGCTCGTACGTGCGGCAAGCAAAGTTATTGAAGCGCCAAACCTGAGTGGGGTACATATCCACGAGGAAAAATGGGCTGCTTCTATGGAAGAGCTCGTAGTTGTGCTTGAAACAGGCGCAAAGCTAAGTAAACTGCGGGCTGAGTATGATAACGTGCTTATTCCTGAAGCCTGGACGCAGGATGTGCTATTTGTTCGCCAGGCGCTTATTGCGCACGGTGCAAAAAAGACGCGTAGCCTGATTGGCGATTACCGAAAAGGGCGTGATACCCTGGCTGGTCTTTGTCGCAATGGCTTGCCGAAGTCGAATGAAGAGCAACTGGAAATTGTAAATGCCATCCTCGAGTCTCAGCGCCTGATGACTAAGATGGAGCAGCACGAGGAACTGGCCAAGTCACTCTTTGGCCGGCAATGGCTGGGTATCGCTTCAGATTGGGAGCACCTCGATAAAGTATCTACATGGATGTATACCTTGCACCAGGAAATGGTGCAGGATAAAATCAGTCCCTTTAGAGGCCGAATCGGATCGGCGTGCGTTATGACCTCATGCAATGCGTATATTTTCATGCCTGTAAACCCATGTTTTCTCACAGACAACTTCATA
>JBCCIM010000183.1 GCA_039111535.1 Bacteroidota bacterium
GGTGTCTCTGATCACCGCCGCAGCCGTATCATCGCAAGAGCTTTCGATCCCTAATACTATCATGTTGATTGTTTACGGTTGCTGGTTGAAGGTTGAAAACGGCTTCCCGGCCGAGCAACCTCTAACCTAAAACATTTAACTTTCAACCCGTCATACTAAACGGTAACAAAAAACGTTATAGCTCTACCAAACGGGTACGCATGCAGCAAGATTCATGTGTATGTCGAATGGAGGGACGCGATATAACCCCGCCATTTAAAATACGGCGCATATAAGCCGATTTTAAGCGTGTATCCTGTTTTAAACCGCCCCGTGGCGCCCTCGCGCGATGCTACTGCAGGGATTAAACACGCAGTGGTGAACAAAAGATTGCCCTAAAAGTTATTGACACAAAGGCGGTAAGCGTTTATAATAGAGTTGTAGTTTAACCCTAAATGTAGGATTGCCATGCGTAATTTTGTTTCTCTAGCCTGCCTGTTGTTGTTTTTGGGCACCGCGTTGCCGGCACAGGCCCAACTTCGGGAAACTGCTTTTGAGCAGCAGGCACCAGTGAAACTGTACGAAACAAAGAGCTCAGGATTTTCCCTGAACAAGTTCTTCGACCCGTCACATTTTCGCATGTCGCAATCTGTTGAGTTTTCATCGTCTTCTTTTGGTGGCCAAACCTCTTCTCTTGGCATGTTCACCAATTCCATGATGTGGCAGTTTAGTGACAAGCTCGCGGCCCGTGTGGATATCAGCGCGGCTTACTCACCAAATGCCGGTACCCTCAGCAATGCTGCTGGTGGCCTCAACGGCGACGCACGCATCTTCGTCCAAAATGCTGAAGTAGCGTACCGTCCATCAGAAAACGTTGAATTACATATTTCATTCCACCAGAGCCCTTATGGCCGCTATGGCTCGCCTTACGGCTACTATGGTGGATACCGTGGCATGAATCGTTTCCACGCGTCACGCGGTTCCAGCAACCTGTTTTGGAGAGACCGTGGGGAATAGCCAGACGATTTATCACATAGCACTTCCAGTTTTCACAACGCGGCGTTCCCTGCAGGGAATGGCCGCGTCTTGTTTCTCAGCATAAACCGAAGCTGATCAACCCTTTATGAACGAGCGTCAGGCTGCGTCCAGAAACAGTTTGCTCAATGTAGTGCTTGTTGTATTGGGCATTTCTCTGCTTGCCCTGCTGTATGCACTCGGTACACGTGTTTTTGCCCCACGGGTTGACCCCGTACGGGAAGCCAGCTCCGGACAACTTATCGGCGATATCATCCAGGTGGAGATCCGAAATGGCTGTGGGGAGCCCGGTTTGGCCGGCGATATGACGCAATTTCTGAGAAAAAGAGGTTTTGACGTCGTCGAAGTGGGTGACTTTGAAACATTTGAGCAGGAGTACTCCGTTGTATACGACCGCATCGGAGATCTGGAGTCTGCAAGAAAACTGGCGAAGGCTGTAGGCCTGCCCGAAGACCGCGTCATTCAGGATATCAAGCTTGATGAATACCTTGACGCGTCCATTGTGATTGGAAAGGATTATGCGACGTTAACTCCGTTTAAAAACCAATAAACATGATGCCTGCCCGTTAAATTAATGGCACGATCGTTTACTATATGACAGCAAAACCAAACGTAATTCCCAACAACGCACCACTCAAATCCCGCAACAACCATCTGCCAGTACAAGAGCTGGCGCAGATTGCTGTAGAAGCAATCCAGTCTAAAAAAGGCTATGACATTGTGATTATGGATGTGCGCGCCGTCAGTGGCGTAGCCGACCTGTTTATTATCTGTAGTGGCTCATCTGAACTCCAAATCAAAGCCATCATCGAAGCTGTGCGCATGAGCATCAAGGAGCAAGGCGAAGAATTGCCCTGGCACACCGAAGGCGCCGGCAGCATGCAGTGGGTACTGCTCGACTACGTTGACCTTGTGGTCCACGTATTCAACGAAGAGAAACGGGCCTTTTATGATCTTGAACGCCTCTGGGGTGATGCACCAAAAGAAGAAATAGCAGAAGATGCGCTCATCGAATCTATTGCCATCCTGAAAGGTAGCGGCGGCGCGTAACGTTTTACACCACGCATCCCCTTTATACACGGGCGCATATTTTCGCGTTATATTACATCAGGCATTTGCGGCCTGAAACAGGTTTCTAGTATCCCAGCAACAAGTCGGTACAGGTTTTGCGAGGATTTCAAGCACCTCCCCCTCCTGTGTTACCGGCACTTTTCCCTCCCAAATACGCATTAGTTTAAGAAGTGGCCGGCGAATGTAAAATGCGCGCTTTATGCGGCTCTCAATTTATTAATGCTCACAAATACCATGATCACACGAATAATTCTCATTACGGGTATTATTGTTTTTGTCTTACTATTTCCGCTTCAAGCCCTGACCAATGGCAAAGGTGCGCCCAGCGCTAACACTGGAGCACGCGGTAACAATACCTGCGCAACTGGCGGTTGCCACGACTCCAACCAGCTTAATGCCGGACCCGGTGCTGTTACTATTACAACTTCCGATACGTACGCACCGGGCGCAACCATGAACTTTACCGTCAAGGTTGAACAAGCCAATCAGGGGCGCTTTGGCTTTCAGGCCACCGTACGCCCGGTCAATGATCCTTTTCGGTTTACCGGTACGTTTGGCCTCGGGCAGGGTACAGACTTCGCCGATGCCGTACAACGCTACATAACACATGACGACGCCGTATCAGCTGACGGTGCAACAGAATGGACGTTTCAATGGACAGCTCCTACAGAAGACGTAGGACCCATCAGGATTTACGCCTCGGGCGTTGCTGCCAATGGAAATGGCCTCAGAACGGGCGACTTTGTGTATGCTGACAGCCTCAGTTTTGCCACACAGGTTTCTGTAGAAGAAGTGCTTGTCCCAGAGTTGTTTACGCTCGAACAGGCATACCCAAACCCGTTCCAACAACAAACCACGGTTGTTTACACGATGCAACAACCAGACGCAGTTACCCTTTCACTCTACGACCTCCAGGGCCGCGTTGTGAAGTCTTTTGACGAAGGGGTTCGCCATGCCGGCACACACGAAATACTGATTGACGCTTCAGATCTGCCGGCTGGTACCTACCTGTATGAACTACAAACGCCTACAACCAGAAAAACAGGTACAGTTACGCGCGTTAGATAGTTTTTTTGAGATACTTCACACAAGTACACCTTAGCTTGTTAAACCCGTGTATGACTTCTCATGCACGGGTTTTTCATTGGCCCTTACGACATTCAATGCTATGACAAAATACTTTTTCCTCGCAGGTGCCATCCTTGCAGGCCTCGCCGTTGCTTTTGGTGCCTTTGGCGCCCACATGCTCGAAGGCAAAGTGTCAGCAAACCGATTGTCCACATTTGAGACAGGTGTGCAATACCAGATGTACCATGCCCTGGCACTGCTAATCGTGGGATACATCTCAATGAGTCACCCAGGGCTCCTCAACAGCGCCGGCTACTGCTTCCTCGCCGGCACCATCATCTTTTCAGGCAGCCTCTATCTGCTCGTCCTGACCGACACAGGTTGGCTGGGGGCCATTACACCAATCGGGGGCGTGCTGTTTATTCTGGGGTGGATTTCACTGGCCATCAAGAGCTTCCAACTGCTCCCTGTCGGTCCGTGAGCCGCTATTCAGCGTCATCCTCAAAAAAGAGGGCTGCACTGGGCGCAAGGTTGAACTGCTCTGCAAGCGACAGGACTTCCATTGCAACCTCTGCTGGCACCTTTGATGCCATGTGCTCTTCGGTATCTAACGCGAGGGCATAGCCTATGGCGCCCTCTTCTTCATGGTCGTATTCTTCCCATACCGTCACCTTGTCGATCACAAAGGTGAGCTCTTCTGGCAGGAAATAGGCGATGTACTTCTCTTTTTGCTCTTCGTAGCTAACAAGACTGATATTGCCTATTGCACCGTATTCCTCGTCGTAAAACATCGCCTCAATAACCAGGCGGCCCGCAAACTCCTTCAGGCTGAAATTGCTCATCTATCTATTCGGGATTATCTATCGTGTGCTGGAAGGTAACACAAAAGATGGCATTACAAAACCTCAGCAAGTTCATATGCCGCCAATGACTCGCCCAAAAAATCTTCCAGAAAGGCCAGAGACTGCTGCCCGTCAAGCATCCTGTAGCTAACATCAAACACTGCTGCAAAGTGTTTCAGCCACGTATTGAGTACCTCATCCATATTTACCGCGGTACCCAACTCCTTTGCAAGCGTTGTCACTTCACGATTGACAATGCCACAGGGCACGATGTTGTCGAAGTACTTCAGGTCTGTATTTACATTGAAGGCAAACCCGTGCATGGAAACCCAGCGGCTGCATCGAATGCCCATGGCGCAAATTTTCCGAGCAGTGGTTTCGTTTTCAGCGTCAATCCAAACCCCCGTTTTTCCGTCTACTGTGCCGGCTGAAATACCAAAATCAGCACAGGTACGGATGCCGGCTTCTTCCAGTTTGCGCAAGTAGAGATGCACATCGCGACAAACCCGATCGAGGTCTAGTATTGGGTAGCCGACAAGCTGACCGGGACCATGAAACGTAATATCTCCACCCCGATCAATATGGATAAACGTAGCGCCTTGTTGCGCCAGCAGTGCTTCAGAGACCAGTAAATGGCGTGCATCGCCGCTTTTGCCAAGGGTGTATACGGGTGGATGCTCTACGGCCAGCATGACGTGTGGTACAGCACGCGGCGGATCTTCGCGTTTGGCAGCAATCAGTTCAGCCTGTATACGCTTTTGCAACCGCCAGGCCGGCTCATACTGAACCTGCCCCAGTTGACATACCACAACTTCCTGCTTTTCTGCTGCCGGCGTCATCGATACTTCCCATACTAAATGCTATGTAGGACCAGGCTATTTGATCTTGCAATAACCTGCAACCTTAAACCAGTTCACACCTAGTTCTGTATACTAACTCGGAAGTTGAAGGTGCCTGAAATCACCTGCGATGAAGGCGTACGGCTGTCTTCACTGTCAAAGTTTTCGATCAGCAAACGGAAGTCACCTGATACGCGGTTGCTGAACTGGTAGGAAATCTGAGGTGCCAATGTAAGGCGCGTCGATGCAGACACAACGGAAGCATTATCACCCTGTGTTGCAAGGTTTGGATCATAGAATTCACCGTTATCCACCGCTTCAATGGCTTCTTCAAGTGCACGCCGCAACCGGAATCGCTGGTCGTTGATGACTGCGCGCGACATGGTAAACTTGAAGCTTACCCGGTTATCAAGCTTCTTCTTGAAAAACGGCAATTTCAATCCACGTTTCTGGTAAGAGGCAGAGAAGGACAGCTCACTATTGGTTGTCTCGTTGACCTCAAAGCTTGTAGAGCTAAGCGAGTAGATATTGGACTTATTCCAGGCCAGGTTCGTCTGGATCTGGTTTTTGAAGTCGAGATCCAGTCCCACCAATGGCGAGAACCGCTCGTTGATACGGACCGCCCCGGTCTCTACATCTGGGATGTCAAACGTAATCTGTTTGGCCCCCAGGCTAAACGCACTGGTCGGGTCGCCGCCGGCAGGCAGCAAGTTCGAGCGGAAGTCTGTTGTATAGTCTGCGCTATAGCTATGGCGCAGGGTAACTTTCTGTGTAAAGAGCTGGAATAGCGGCCAGTTTGAAAGTCCGGTATAATTCACGCGCCACGCCGGCAGCGGGAATCGCAACAAGGCGCGGGAACCATCCAGGGCACGTCCGTCACCGATATAGGATTGCAAGAAGTCTGAAACCAGCGTTCGGTTTGTAAGAATCACACGGCCGTCGCCGTTTTCGTCACCCAACTCATTAAGCACTGCAGCCTGCTCGGCATCTCTCACGTACGCATCCAACTGCCGAGAAAACAGGTCTACATAATCAGCACGGAATGCCCAGATAGACGAGCTGTTGTTTCCCCGCTCCGTTCGCGTTTCATCGATGCCGCCGACATCGAGTGGCCGGAAGGTAAAGTTGGTATTATTGCCCCAATCCAGACTCCACGTAAGGTTGATTGTCAGGTTACTGCCCGGACTCAAAGCAGTCTGCGCCTGAATCCGATTGTTGTCCGATAGCACATCGGTTACCTGGAGGTTGTTGGTCACAATACGGTTATCAAGTGCAATCGTACGATCAAGCCCAAACCGATAACCGATTGGCGGCCCTTTGTCGTTAAACAGCGCATCGATGAGGCTATAGTTCACAACAACATCTGAAATATCCCCGGCGTTGTTGAACTCAGGAATACCCACGTTACTCGACGCCGAGTTACGGCTCGCGGTATAGTTGATGCTCAGGTCGCGCACGCCGGTTGCGGCAAGCGCAATGCGTCGGACAAAAGAGACAGGCTTGAGTTTGGGTAACTTGATATTGAGCCGGCGCTTCTTCTCCGCCTCAAGTAAATCTGCACCTTCAAGTGCTGTACTATCCGTACGTGCAGTGTCATCCGCCAGTGCTGTGCTGTCTGCCCCGACAGGCGGTACTCCGCCAGCCAGTGTGCTATCCGCTCCAGGGACAACGCCAACGCCCTCATCTTCAGCATCAAGAGCAGCCTGGCGGGCTTGCTCTTCAGCCAGCGCAGCTTCCAATTCTGCCTCTATAGCAGCCTCAGCTTCAAGGAATTCTTTCAGCGAAAGTTTGTCTTCTCCACGTTCTTCCCGGCCAGCATTTTCAATGGCCAGGCGTGCTTCATCCTCCTGTCGTTTTAGCGCGGCAGCTTTCTTTGCTTCTTTGCGTTCAGCTTTGCGTTCTTTTTTAGCCTCGCGCCGCTCTTGCCGGCGTTTGTCACGTTCTCGAAGCTCATTCTGCTTTTCCTGCTCTTCTTTCTGCTGTGCGTTCAACATCCGCTCATAGAACGGGATTTTTTTCCATAACTCAATCGGCCGCAACGTGAGGCCACTCCGGACACTTACCTGGTTTCGAATGTTTGCTCCGGTAACACGCCCTAGCGCACCGTTCTGCCAACTGTACTGCACCGTATAGGTAACGGGTTGGACATTCACCCAGTTCAGGAAACCATTTCGACTAAAAGTAGGCTGGAACGTAGCATTAAAGCGCTGATCATGCTGCTCTGTCCGCAAATCCTGATCGCCAGAGAAAAGGCCGCTGAGCGCTTTACGCGCTGATACAATCTCCAACTCTTCTACACCAAAAGCAGAAATGCCGATATCATCAGCCGCAATACCCAATCCTGCCAGGCGGGTGGTATCTGAAATGTTGATATTCCGATACAACGAGTCTGTATTCAGATCGATCACACTGTGAAGCGTATCAACACCCAACTGGTTAAGGCTCTGGTTGGTGCTTGTGTCGAAGCTCAGATTAAGGAATTGGAATGGGTTGTACTGCACGCTAACATTCCGGCGGTGTGAGAATGTATGCTGTTCGCGAATCGGGAATGTAGACAACTCTTCCAGGGCCGTGAGCCGCGCGGAAGTTCGCTGCTGTGCTTCCGAGAAGTTACGTGCTGCCGAAGCGGAAGCCTTGATGGATTGCGGCAGGTAGTTAAACCGCAAGTCGCCCAGCAATCCAACAACCGGGACGCGCTCCAAAAACCAAAACGGGCGAAGGGTTTTAGGCTGTGGGATATTCAGGAGGTAGTTCAGGTTACTCGACCATCTCCAGGAGTCATTCATTTTCTGGGATGGATTGCGCGATTGCTTATCTGTATAAGAGTAGTTGAACGAAAGTCCATCTACCAGGATACGCATAATGGGCCAGCGCGAATTTCGTTTTGATATCCTGAAAGACATTGAGCGGGTGTAAGAGAAAGCCTGCGCAGCTTCTCGGGCCTCACGTGTTCGCTCTGCTGCTTCTTCTGGCGAAAGCCCCTGCGTCTCAATCTGGTCGACAATTTCTTGCAAACGCACGTCACCACGGCTTGGCGCAAAGCGCGGCGTAGAGGTGTTCGATTGAATCTGGCCAGAAACGGGAATAGACCAGCCGGCTTTTTCCGGTATCAGCTTGTCCAGATTGAGGTCGCCCGCGACACTCCAGTTGTTCAAGTCGTTCTGATCGCGTTCTCCGAGCGAGCTTTCCAGTGAACCAAACCCATCCGTTTGCCGTCGGATGTTGGCTTTAAATCCACCAAGGTCTGCCAGTTTGATATCCACGTTTGCCAATGCGGCCCAGCCATTGGTTTCGTCATAGCCGGCCGTACGCAACTCGTTAACCCATACCGTAACGTCACCTAACTCGTCACCCATCTCATCGCCCTGCGGTACAGGATTACGGATCCCCATAACAATGGTATTGACGCGACCCAACGAAGGCGTCCCTTTGATCCCGATACGCGTGCCCGGTGGGGCAAACGCCAGATCAACAAGCGACCGATCATCCTGGAAATTCCAAAACAGACTGTCAGTCGGAAACGGAATACCATTTGGATCGAGGCTTTCGTCACGCGCAACCTTCAACTGATTCAAGGCACCCAGCACAATGTTAACAGAGTTCAGATCAATAAATTGATCACCAAACTGCTGGTTCGTCTGCCAGATTTCATCCTGATTCAGGGAGCCAAATTCGGAGGGCGTCAGGGGCTGCTCGTATTCGTAATAGTCATTGGTTTCGTTTGCACCGAGGCGAATGAAGAATTTCACTTTCTCGCGTGACTCGTTGCGTTCCAGCGTTTTCAAGTCTGTACCATCCCACAATTCCCCATGCATGTGCACAAACAATCGCATGTTGGAATATTTCAGCAGGTCTAACGCATTGGGGTACGTTTTAGAAATGGCCCGCTGGGAGCCCGGCGGCAGGTTTTCCACGCGCATTACCATCGACTGCTCGCGCGCGTCCTGTGCCTGTCCGGTAGAGAGGCGCGTCTGGCTGATAATGGTACCAAACGGTGGGCGATAAATGTTTGAGTCTTCTTCGTTGTTGATACTCGAGATGGTCAAGCGGGTATCCGTCTGCACCGGCACAAAGTCATCATCAAGCAGCTCTTCATCTACCTGCGCAGTTTTGCGCCACTGGCTACCTACCAACTCAAGCGAGGCAAGGCGCATGGTTACCGGCACCTCGTGCCCCGTTGTCCAGATACGCATCGACTCGATACGGGTAAAGTCCTGGATGTTACCAACAACGCGCGTAAAATTCTGAACAGGGATACGGATCAGGTACCAACCTGTTGGGCCGGTTTCAGGCGAAGTGATCTCACCTACAACATAGTCATCCAGCTTGTCTGGCTGCCCAAGATCATCAAGCACAGCTTTACTCAGCGGTACTTCATACTGGAAGTAGTCGTTCTCTGTATCAACGGTAGTGTTAATGTTCAGGTCTTCCGTATCCGGGTACTGGATATTACCGCGTTTAACAGAAGTGTTCGTTGCCAGTTTATTCTGCGTCTCAAAGGCGTTCAACTCACTGGTTGGGAAGTACCGACTGAAGCGCTGCTGCAGGGTTGGTATTTCATTGTACACCCCACTCTCTGCGTAATACTGGTCGTTCTCGAAGTAATGGTAATCGTCTCCAGAGGGGTCGATCATAATTTTGCGCAATTCCTCTTCATATGCAGGATCGCCAACGTTGTTGGCCTGCAGTGTTTCGAGGTAATCAGCAAAAACAACGTGCTCGCGCGCACCGGGATCGTAGGCCTCCGGGTCGTATGAAACGAGTCCATCCAGCCCCAGGTCTTCCGTACGGTTGTCGCGGACATTGATAACTTTATCCGGAATTACAGAAGGCAGCCGGCTCCACAGGTCAACCCTTGACCCAACTGATGACAGCGAAAGGCCATCTTCGTTGTTCAACTCACGGTTGGGAATTACATCTTCAGATATCGTACCCAGGTCGATGAATAGCGTGGCTTCATCACCCGTATCATTGCGTCCTTCCGGGTAAGACTGGATGATGAACTCGACAAACTCGATGTTTTTGACGTTGAAGTCATTAAATCCTTCTGGCAGCCGTTGGATCATCCCACCCCAGGCATTTTGTGGCTGCTGCAGGAAGGTTGTGAGATCTCGCGTATAGTTATACGGTCCGCGCTCGGTTGGGTCGAAGTATAAATCCAGGGTAGAGAGGGTTTGATCAAGTTCACCGCGTGTATCTCGATCAGGGAATACGTCACGGATCTGAACCGATGAAATGGCACCTTCCGACGGGACACGGACTTTCGGCAACAGTTGCCGGAGCGTATTAACGTTGAGGGTATACCAGGCAAATGTACTTCGCCAGTTTGTTTTAAGGGAGTCGCGCTCAACCCGTGGTAAACCTGTTGGAGGATTCACCGCCTCGCGAATGGAATCGGGCGGTGAAGTCAACTGCCAGGCGCCGGCCTGGCGAAGCGAGAATGTGGTTTCGAAGCCTTCAAAGTCGTCTACATACGAAATACCAGAAAGCTCGTCACTGTTAAAGTCGCGGCCTTGTCCTTGCAATTCGCGCCGGCTTCTAGTAAATGCAGTAGTTTCTGTATGCCCCGGGCGAAGCTGTGCAAATTCACCGGTCACCCGGATAGAACTCGGTGCACGCGTCTGAATAAGGGGCAACGCATCTACAGCGCGCGTTAACCAGCGCGGCTCCATTTTAAAGTTGCCATCTACCCCCCAAATTGTATTTGAGATGGGCTCTTCTCCCAGGCGGAATTTGTCTACCGGCGACTTCTGACTCAGGCGCATCAGGGTGGTCCCGAGCGTAAGTACATCATCGTACTGATAAAAAGCACGGGCACCCAACAGCGTCTTTTTCTGGATATTGAAAAGTGAATTGGATTCGTAATCAATTTCTATATTCCGGCCGGCAGTCAGGAACGCCGGATTGGTAATACTAACCGTCCCCCCTGCATAATCTACCGTGTAGTCAGCATTTTCGGTAAGCGGTGCACCACCAGCTGTCACACGGACGGATCCCGGAATAACGCCGGCAAACGCATTCAGGTTATAAAATGCTTTAACCGCACCTTTGTATGAACCGCTTATGCGGTATACATCAAGCTGGGTATCAAGGCGGGCATTGTCTTTCTTTTTGTCATAAAGACTCGAATACACAAACTTGGAAAGTGCCTCTTGCCGCAATTCCGGATCAGCAACGGTTTCCGTGATAATGTCTGCGATACGCTGGCCAAATGGCTGCAGATAGGGAAAGATAAGCAACCCGCGGCGCGGATCGATTGTGTAGCCTTCCAGGTAGTCAAACCTGTCATCTGGCTGCAAGGCTTCATCCACGTTGAGTCTGTCAAGACCAAGGAGTTGGAGCAACGTTGAACCGCGACCAATACCGGGCAATGTTTTCGAACCCGGGCTACCCGGCGCTTCATACTCAATCTGAAGTTCAAAATCAGTAGAGTTAATCCCGCGGCCATCCAGGCGGTACAGGTTACGCAGTTCGAGGTACCACGCGGCAGGGTTGAAACCACCGCTGAGGTTTGGCTGCTGCAAGTTCGTTGGCCGCAGAAGCTTGAGCACAAGGCGTGTATCACTGTCCGGCTTGTCAGCTGCAAATTCACCAATCTGGAAAAGCTGGCCGTTGGCTACATACTCATAGGCTATGGCAAGCGCCTCGCTTTCCTGCATGCCCTGTCGCAGAGACACGTAGCCGAGCAGGTCATCAAATTCGTAATCCAGGCCTTCTTCCAGCTTCACAAGATCACCCGTCTGGAAGTCCGCACCATCAAGCCCCAACTGATCAATCAGATCGGTTGTTAGCGTGCTTTCATCCCAGGCGTCATTGCGAGAATCTGGTAGTACGGTTGCCGTGTAGTTGTTAGCCTCTGTGCGGACCGCCGGCTCTTCCCCGAGGTCAATCACGGAAATAGCCGCACGCAACTGGTCTTCTGCGCTGGTTGCCTGGAGCTTCCATACTTCAACCCTTGTAATCCGCTCAAACCCGTCAGCAACTTCAATAAGCGGTGGCGCAGCGAGGGCCGTTTCCCAACGGTTTCTGAAATAGTAAGAGAGGAAGAAGTGTTTTTTCTCTTCGTACTTGATCGGCTCAATTTCGATCGGCTCTGGTTCAGAACCGCCATCAATACTCAGGCTATTCGACTGGCCTTCCTGCTGGCTAATAACTGTCTGGAACTGAATACCACCAACCTGAAATTCACTTTTGATACCAAAGAGGCTTTGTCCGCCTCGAATCAGTGTAGAAGGTGTTTGCAGGAATACGTTACCAGCTTCGATGCTTTTGATGATGTCGTCATCATAACCTTCGTAATGCAGCTTCAGCTGATTCTGGTAGTCAAATTCGCGTTCGGTATCCCAGTTGACATCGATATTCATCTTATCACCGATACGCCCGACGATACCCAGGCGCAGGTCCTGCCGGAATTCCGGATCAACCTGTGTTTCGCGTCCGGTTAGTGCGGTTTGCTGATCACTTTTACGAATATTGAAGCCGGCATTGATGTTTGCCTGGCCGTTTACGCGCAAGTCAATATCAGCCGTACCAAAAATTGTTGTAAACGCGCTTTCGCGGCCACCGGGTACGATGATATTGAAGCCCAGGCCGCCATTGCGCTGGCGCGCGCGCCGGCGCTGTGCAGCCTGATCAGCAAGGCGCGAGAATTCTTTGCGGACGCCAACTTCGAGGCGCAGCTTGCGGTATTCTTCGTAGGGAATCTCTACCGGATAACGTACAGTGAGTTTGCCAACCGATTCGGTTACATAATACTTATTCTCGGTAGAATCGAGCGCGATGTTGTGCCGCCAGTAATTGCCAAGTTTGGTGGCAAGCGGCCGGCGTTGCCGGGGGAAAAGGGACGAACTGGGGATATCCCGCTTAAACTTGGGGATATATCTGTAGATAAAACTGGTATCTGCGAGGGTGGTGTCGGATGTGTCAGCAGCAACGGAGAGCAGATCTGCTGTATTGATCGCAACAGAATCGGTATCTGACGGCACCACTGCAACCTGGTACAGATCACGCCAGGCAACATCATCGCGCGTAGCAGCTGAAGTTGCGAGCAATCCTGTGAGCAGGACCATGGCAACGGCCATCATCGACACAAACATCCTCAACGGACGTTGGCCGCCGGATCGTCGCATGGGGGTATTAGAAATGGACCCGTATGATCGCACTGTTCTGATCGTACTTTGGTTGAACTACCTGTTTTAAACCCTGGCATGAAGTTGTATGCCGCAAAAAAGCGGGATCAACAAGGCACTAAAATGGGCTTTTTGTAACAAGAAGTACGTATACGCGATCACCTGTTTAGGTCTAAAATGAAGATCGGCTGTGAAGGAGCTTTATAAAGAGGGGTAGTGGGCTATGCTAGCTGGGTACAAAGCGCTTAAGATTAACTCTTAAAAATAACACCTCTTAACCATGGCTTCAA
>JBCCIM010000184.1 GCA_039111535.1 Bacteroidota bacterium
CTGGAAAGTGCAGAGGGATATCCATCCGCGTAGCCGGCGCCTATAACGGCAATTCTTGTGGCGCTGGTTGCCGTCCATGTTTTACCGTAAGAAACAGATTCTCCCGGCTGGAGATCGTTGATATGAATGACGCGCGACTTGAGCGCCATAATCGGCTTCAGTCCAAACTGCCGTGCCAGGCGTTGTGATGCGGGGATGCCCAGCAGCGCGCCACCGAGCCTGATTAATTCTTTTGGGTGCCGACCAATGTGGTCCCGCAGATTTAGCAGGGTGCCGCTGTTGCCCACATGGAAATAGCCATCAAACATCGGAAATGCGTCGAGGACTGCATAGGCAGCGTCAATTTGCCGGCGGGCAAAGGTTTTATCCCGGTCGCCTGCTGTTGCAAGGTGTGACCAAATGCCGGCTACGCGGATCGAGGATGCCTGCATGAGTTGCGATATTGTATCGGGTGCAACGGCTTGCGACAGGCCAAGCCGGTTCATGCCTGTATCCACTTTTACGTGGACGGACAGTCCGCTGATGTTTTTTGCTGCCAGCACTTGCTCAGCAATGGCAGCCGAAGTGATCGATGCATCGAGTTGCAATGCAACATAAACGGGCAGGTTTTTGGGGTGGGGAGGCGAAGCAACAAGGATGGTTGCATCAGGCGCGTATTCCCGCAATTTGACAGCTTCGTCGAGTGTGGCAACCATAAAATGGTTGAGCCCGGCTGCGAGGAGATAAGGCACTATCGCTGTCATGCCGTGGCCATACGCATCAGCCTTGATAACAGCCATGAGTGCAATGTTGCCGGCGTGTTTTTTTAAAAGCTGGATGTTTTGCTGTAGCAAACGGGTATCGATTTCAGCGAAGGTTGTATACCCTGGCTGCGGGAGCACCATATTGTGCTGCGGCGTGTGAATAATAGTTGGCAATCTGGTCAGCAACCGTTGAATTGGTGAGCAGTAGAACGGGCAAGGCTAATGCACCGCATGGCGTGGTGTTCCTGCGCTGCTAAAGCGGCAAAACAGGCCATTATTGCAGTTGTATTTGAACCCTTCATGCAGTATCGTCATGGGGTTAAATTCTCTTTACAATTCCTGATCTCAGATGCAAATTCGACGTCTTTATATACTGGTTTTCCTGTTGTGTGTCGCACCACTGGGTAGCGCACCGCTGCACACGGCAGCAGCACAATCTATTCCGGCCCTCACCCTCGAAGACATTCACAGTTCGGGTAAATTTGCGTCTGCCTCGTTTCGCGGCGGCCGCTGGGCCAATGAGGGGCCAGTCATTCGCTTTATCGAGCGCGATGCGGATACAGGCGCCACCCACTTGATGAGCTTCAACCTCGAAGATGAGCAGCGCGAAGTGCTTATTGATGGTGCAAAATTACAAGCTGAAGATGTGGACCGTCTGATTAGTATTGAGGGGTATACCTACAGTGCGGATGGCGAAAAAGTACTGCTGTACACCGATTCTGAACGTGTTTGGCGCGCCAATACAAAAGGATATTACTACGTGTACGATCTGAAAACCCACAACCTTTCGCCAATCAGTAGCCGGGACGAAGGCTATCAGATGTTTGCTAAGTTGAGCCCGGATGGCAACCACGTTGCGTTTGTCAGAAACCGTAACCTGTTTCTGGTTGATTTGCGGACGATGCAAGAAACGCAGCTGACAGATGACGGCGATGACGGGAAAATTATCAATGGCACGTCAGACTGGGTATATGAAGAGGAGTTTAGATTGCGCGATGGCTGGTCTTGGAGCCCTGATGGCAAGTACATCGCGTTTTACAAGTTTGATGAAGCGGCCACACGCGATTTCTTCATGACTGACTTGTTGAAGCAATATCCGGAAGAAGAACGCTTTCGGTACCCAAAAGCCGGCGAAGATAACAGTGAAGTGAAAATTGGGCTGGTAACTGCCGCAACGGGTGATATCCGGTACTTTGATACCAATACCTGGTTTGCCGGCGGCGATACGCATGAGTACATCCCGCAGATGGGCTGGACGCCGTCAATAGATGGTACGAGTTACGTCTGGATGATCCGCCTGAATCGTGATCAGAACGACCTTGACTTGATCTATGGCGATCCTGAAACGGCGACAGCCGAAGTTGTACTGGAGGAACAGGAGCCCACCTGGATTGATGTGAACAGCGGCAAAATCACGTACCTGGCTGACAACAAGCATTTTACATGGATGAGCGAAACGGATGGCTATCGGCACATCTACCTGTATAAAAATTCGGGGGAGCTTGTGCGTCAGGTTACATCAGGTGCCTGGGAAGTTGCCTCGGTGGCCGGCATCGACGAAGAGAAGGGCCGTATCTATTTTACCGGTACCATTGAAAGTCCGCTGGAGCGGCAACTGTATGCTACGTATTACAAGGGCCGGCGCAGTAAGCAAGCACCCATGCGTATCTCGCAAGGGGCCGGCATGCACCGTATCGACCTGTCCAAAGACGCCCGCTATTATATAGACAACTATTCCAACGTCGAAACGCCATCCGTGGTGACCCTGCATAACATCAAAGGCGATGTCATCCGTACGCTCGAAAGCAACGAACAGTTGATCAATACGCTCGGTTCGTATGCGTTGGTGCCACCTGAGTTTACCAAAGTGCCCGGCGCTGATGGCAGCGAACTGAACGCATACCTCATCAAGCCGCGCAACTTCGATCCTGCCGCTACATACCCGGTATTGATGTATGTCTACGGCGGGCCGGGGTCGCAAACAGTGACAAATTCCTGGGGTGGTAGCCGCTTTTTGTGGCACACCATGCTGGCCAATGAACTCAATATGATTGTTGCCAGTGTAGACAACCGCGGCACAGGCGCGCGGGGCAAGGCTTTCAAAAGTGGTACGTACAAGCAATTGGGACAAATTGAAGCAGCGGATCAGGTTGCTGCTGCGCAATACCTCGGTAGTTTGCCTTATGTAGATGAAGACCGGATTGGTATCTGGGGATGGAGTTACGGTGGGTACATGACGTTGATGTCTATGATGGCAGGAGAAGGCGCTGAAACATTCAAGTTTGGTGCTTCCGTGGCGCCTGTTACCGATTGGGGACTCTATGATACCATCTATACGGAGCGGTATATGTCTACCCCGCAGAGCAATCCTGATGGTTACAAGTTGGGGGCACCGCTTAACTACGCAGCAAATCTCGGTGATCACCAGCGGCTGATTATTGTGCATGGCGACTTTGACGACAACGTGCATTTCCAGAATGCAGCGCAGATGGCTAACGAGCTCCAGGCAGCAAACAAGCAGTTTGAGTTCATGATGTATCCGGGGCGTAACCACGGTATTTACGGCGGCAAAACCCGGCTTCATTTACATACCATGATGACGCGGTTTATTCGTGAGGCCTTGAACGACCCGGTTGTCGGACTGCCCGAAATAGATTGATAAATACTGACGCTCTTTTTTAGTAACAGCAAACTCCAATCGTACCATTCATGCCTAAAACACCAAATTTACTGCTTCAAGGCGGTACCCTGATGGATCCTGAAAACGGATCAAGCCGCCGTGCAGATGTGCTCATTCGTGATGGCGTAATCCAGCAAATCGACGACACTATCGAAGCCGGCGAAGCAGGTGTAGAGGTCTTC
The DNA here is from genome assembly GCA_039111535.1 of Bacteroidota bacterium. NCBI lineage: Bacteria > Pseudomonadati > Bacteroidota > Bacteroidota bacterium. The sequence continues at coordinate 3,606 of JBCCIM010000184.1, forward strand.
GATTGCACCGGTCGGTACTTGTCACCCGGATGGATGGACATGCACGTCCATTTGAGAGAGCCGGGTTTTGAATACAAAGAAACGATTCAGACGGGGTGTTCTGCGGCTACGTTTGGTGGGTTTACAGCGGTTGCATGCATGCCCAATACGAACCCGGCGATCCACACGCGCGACGTTGTAGAATTTATCATCGACCGTGCAGCAGATACGATGGTGGATGTGTATCCGATTGCCTGTGTCTCGAAAGACCGCGCCGGCAAAGAGTTGACAGAAATGGCCGATCTGGCTGAAGGAGGCGCAGTTGCTTTTAGCGATGATGGATCCCCGGTGCAAGATGCCGGCCTGATGCGCCGCGCCCTTGAATACAGCTCCATGCTCGGTTTGCCAATCATCAACCACATGGAAGAACGAACGCTGAACCCCGGCGGGCACATGTTCGAAGGGGATGTGTCGATGCGGTTGGGCATGCCTGGTATCCCATCGCTTTCTGAAGAAGTAATGATTGCCCGTGATATTCTGCTGGCGCAGTACACCGGGGGGCATGTGCACGTGGCGCATATTTCCACTGCCGGCGCAGTACAACTCGTGCGCGAAGCAAAAGCAAAAGGAATCCCGATCACAGCTGAAGTGTGTACGCACCACTTTACGCTCACCGATGAAGCGGTTGAGCGCATGCATTTCTCTACAAATACCAAAATGCACCCACCCCTTGCAGACGAAGCTTCTGTGGTTGCAATTAAAGAAGGATTGAAAGATGGAACGATTGATGCTTTATGCACCGATCATGCGCCGCATGCTTCTTTCGAAAAAGAGGTAGAGTATATCGCCGCTCCATTTGGAATCCTTGGGCTGGAAACGGCATGGGGACTCACATGCAGGGAGTTGGTCGAGCCGGGCGTCATTTCATTGGAGGAAGCGGTCAAGAAATGGACCGTTGAGCCGCGCCGAATCCTCAGTCTCCCTATGCCGCAGATCGCAGTAGGAGAGAAAGCCAATCTGACCATTTTTGACGCGACGACAACCTGGACGTTTGAAGAACACCAGATTCGCTCGAAAAGCAGCAATACGCCGTTTGTTGGAGATGAAATGGTGGGTAAAGCCTGGGCGGTATACAACAAGGGGCATCTGGAAAAAGGGTAAAACCTGATACATAAAGCAATTTGCAAGTTGAGCAAAGCGAAGAGTAGAACATGCTGAACATAGGTATTGTCTTCGGAGGCGTCTCGCCCGAACATGAAGTGTCGATTATCACAGCCATGCAGGTTGCTGCTGCGCTGGATACGTCGCGTTACAGACCAATTCCGCTGTATTTGGCCAAAGATGGCAACTCCTATACAGGTGCTAATCTTTTCAATATTGAAGTCTATAAAGACCTGGAAACCCTGATGCTCATTGCCCAGCAGGTTCATCTGCAGGCGGGCGAACATGGCCTGGCAGAACTGGTTGCCAGTGTACCCAAGGGCTGGTTTGGGCAGCAATTGCAAAGGCTAAATATTGATGTGATGTTTTTGGCGCTCCATGGTGGAGAAGGTGAAAACGGTGCAATGCAAGGCATTTGTGAAATGTATGACGTGCCGTATACCGGAAGCGGTGTACTGGGCTCAGCACTTGGGATGGATAAGGTCTTGTCCAAGATGGTCTGCCAGTCGCAGGATATCCCTGTTGTTGATTTTGTTACGCTACGCGATGCTGAATGGGCAAACCGGGAAGAAACCTGGCTGGATAAATGTGAAACTGCGTTAGGCTACCCCGTGGTAGTAAAGCCGGCGCGGCTAGGGTCGTCAATTGGTATCTCAAAAGCCTCCGACAGACAACAACTGGATGCAGCAATAGAAGAAGCCTTACGCTACGATGAGAAAATCATTGTCGAAAAGGCTGTTCAGCAATTGCGGGAGATCAACTGCTCGGTGCTGGGAGACCAGGATGAAGCCATTGCAAGCGTGCTTGAGCAGCCGCTAACAGGGGAGGAGTTGTTAACGTACCAGGAGAAATATATGCGGGGCGGGAGCAATGAAGGGGCAAAAGTTGCCGGTTCAAAATCACCGGCACAAGGCAGTTCAAGTGGTATGGCCTCCCTCGATCGCGTGATCCCTGCACCCATTTCTGATGAGCAGACCAAAGAAATTCAGGCGCTCGCTGTACGCATTTTTCAGTTGTTCGAATGCGCCGGCCTCGCACGTATCGATTTCATGATCGACGATGCAACCGGTCAGGTTTATTTCAACGAAATCAACACGATCCCCGGCTCCTTCTCCTTTTATCTCTGGGAGCCATCAGGTGTACCTTTTGATGAATTGACACATCGCCTTATAGAAATAGCCCGTTCCCAGAACAGCAAGAAGAGCAAACGCGTCCGCTCTTATGATGTGAACCTGCTGGCCATGCATGGTTCAGGCACAAAAGGGGGCGTTAAGGCTTAAGGAGTTTGTTTTTCATTGACCATCTGTAGCAGATGGTAGGTAGTAACCTGTATGTGAGGCGTCAAATTTCAACACGTAGGCCAAAGAAAATCTTGCGAGGCAATCCTGGTCGTAAGCCGGCGGGGCGGCGAGAAGCAACATAGCGTGCATTGGTCAGATTTCTGACGTCAAAAATAAGTTGAATATGGTCGGTAAGCCGGCCAATCGGAACGCGCAAACGCGTAGATAAATCGATGATGAACTTGCTGTCCACCCGTTCATCTTCCAAAATAGCACCCTGCCCAGCCCGATCTCTTGTTTCTGCAGACCAGGCTGTTCGCAAGCTTATTTGAAATAAGTTGCTCTCGAGTCCCCCTACTACAGCAACCGAGTGTGGCACTACATAAGGAATCTTGTCTCCGTTTCTTACGTTGCCCCAGGGTAAGAATGAACTGATAAAGTTGCTTTTAAATGAAGCATCTGTATAGGAGTAAACAAAACGAAGCGGGGAACTGAGTTGGTTGTTTTCTCGCCATGCATGCTGAAATCCTACTGAGACTTCTATACCTTGGACCATCGCTTCTCCGCCATTGAACAGATCTCCTGTGCCCGTACCACCAGATGATGCAAAGTCAGCACCAATCAAATTGGAGTACCAGGAATTAAAGACAACTGCCTGCACATTGAGTAGATGTTCTAGTGTGCTTCTTAGGCCAAGTTCGGTGTTGATGCTGTTCTCGGGCGAAACTCCAGGTGTGCTGGTTGCCGGTGCAAACCCACGATGTAATCCGCCAAACACAGCCGTTTGTTGACTCAACGCATAATGCAATCCTATACCAGGAATAAGCGTGGTTGTGGTGTTATTACGGGAAATCGGTGCTTCATTTCGGTTTGGATTGTCCAGGCCATAGTCTTCCCGTTCCTGAATAATATGTTCTAACCGTGCTCCGGATGTAACGGTTAAGTCTGCGATCGATAATTTGAATTCGATGAAGGCCGCCAGGGCCTCAGCGCGATCGATTCTATTGCCGGCATTTCCTGGTACGCCAAGCTGTTCCAGAACAATACCTTCACGGGTAGCTTGATACAAATCTGGCCGCTGCAGCCGATCTGCGCGATCTCGATGTAGTCTTAGACCTGCACGTACTTCAGATATGGTACGTTGAAGCGGTGCGCGCCAGCCGGCGACCACTTCTAGGCCACGTACGTTATGTTTTCGATCATTTGAGTGGATGATGATCGCGCCATCCGTTCCGATTGTCTCGCCGCGTACAATTGAAAGTTCTTGCTGATAAAGCACAGGGTCAGCAAGAAGGCGGTTAATGGGGATGGCTAAATCTGTGTCGAGTATGCCGTCACTATTCAAGTCCTCATCGTCTTCTCGTCCATCTTTTACGGCATCGACGCGAAACCAGTCGCGTTCAAAACGGGTCCCGTATAGCGTTGCTGAAACATCCCAGTAATTATTCCAAATGCCTGTATATCGAAGATGATATAGGTTGTGGCTACTGTCAAACCTGTCAAGGCTGCTCCCTTCATAACGGGAGAATGGTGCTTCGTCAAAATCGGCTGCTGTAAGACCGAGATAGGTTTCATTGGATTGCTGGCCATCCACTACTCCTTTGAGTTCCAGGCTGTGAAATACATTGTTGTTGGATACTCTACTGATTCGAAATTTGCCAAGAACACTCCATAAATTATAGCCTGTATTACCTTCCAGGCTTTCCTGTCCCGTTTCGGTAAATCGTGTGAGTTGCTTGAATCCATCGACCTGGTCAGTAAGGCCCTCCAGAACAAATCCGACATGATATCTGCCAAGCTGAATACCGCCTTGTCCAAATCTCGCGAGGATCATTCGTGCCGCATCTGTACCGGATTTTAAATCCACACGCATGTTTAGCGTTGATGGAATACGAACCGATACAAAATTCAAGGCGCCTCCTGTTGTGTAAGGGCCATATGCAATTTGTGAGGAGCCTTTTCTTACTTCCAGTCCGTCGAGCCTGGCTGCGGGCGTGATGTAGTATGCTGCTGGCGCAGCGTATGGCGCTGGCGCAACAAGTACACCATCTTCCATTATTGTGATACCGCGGGATCGGTCCGTAACGGTTCCACGAATCCCGATATTCGGTCGTAATCCATATCCATCTTCTTCCTGCACGGATATGCCGGGGACTTCAGCCAGCATGCGGTGCAGGTCTGAATCGCCAAAACGACGAATGGTCTCAGGGCCCAAAATTGAAACAGAGCCCGGAATATCTCGAACGCCGCCTGGACCTCCTGCCAATCTGCCTGCTGCCTCGATCGTTATTTCGCCTAATTGTTCAATTGCTGGTTGCAGCGAAAAGTTTAGCGTTTTGGAGGTGCCAACCTGAATACTGATTGCCTGACCTAGTGATGTAAAGCCCAGGGCTGAGGCAATAATTGTATATTCACCTGCAGCTACACCTTGTAGACAATACGCACCTGCTGAGTTGGTGATTGCCCCCCACGCACGGCTCGTCTCAGCAAGGGTTGCACCTGGTATAGGTGTGTTGGTGGTCGCATCTGAAACGATCCCCGTAACGACACATGGAGACTGCGCGGTAACCGGTACAGCCGAAATCAAGGTGAAGAGCAGGAATTGGAGGAAGTGCAGGCGCAAAAAATGGGTCATAAATTTTGGCTGTATCTGATAATCCATGGGGCGGGTCCTGGTCCTCTCTGCACCTGTGTAAGATCGACCGTGGGGTCTATTAAGAGCCTACTGGATCGTCCGTTGAAACTGACATAAGCTTCTGCACGCACTTCAACGTCTTGATATCCCGCCGCACGAAACCTGTTTTCGAGATGCCGAGCATATTGCCAGATGAGGTCTGGTTGAAAAGACATTTGGCTTTCCTGGCGTGGGGTGAGCTCATCGCTTGGGTTTATACTCCAGCGATTGCCTGAATCGGGATCTAAAATGTTGTATGTAACCGATCCAGTTTTTTCGGCTACCATGACGTGCCAGGCAAAGCGAAATCCTTCCTCTGTCCACATGCGATTACCGGGGTAAAGGACGTGGCGTAAAGGCAGAAGGCTCTGAATAACAAGAAATACTACTGCAATGGTCATCAACCTTTTATCTGGACGAGCCGGGAGAGGAGCGCTGGGGTCAAACGCATTGGCCATTCTTAATCGGGCGGTGAAGGTACTTGCCCTCGTAGCTACGGATGCATGCCAGTACCTGATGGCTCGGCAAATACGACTATAGGCCTTGCGCCATTCCTCTGCTTCAAAAAACACAAGTGCTGCAGTCATCATTACAATCGGAAATACACCTATGTTGAAGAGCACGAACGTTAACGCATGAAATCCCAGTGCAACACAATAGGCATGTAAACGCCAACGCTTAGAAGCGAGGAAAAAAGCAATGGATAAATCAAATGCGGCACCGCCCCAGGCCATGATCCAGGGAGTCCATGCCATATCGAGCAAGGGACCGATGACTGGGAGGCCTGCACGTGCTGGTAGCCAAATTTGAAGTGGCATAGCATCAAATAGCCAGTCTGCATTTAGTTTGGCAATGCCCGCAAAAAAGTAGACCAGCCCGACCTGGTAACGGAGAAAGAGCACGGTCCATCTTTTCACTGGTTGGGCTTTCTTTCCCCAAACCAGGCTCGCGTCTACAGGAAGTAAAAGAAGCAGGCAGCCTAGTACAGAAACGAAATAATAGTGATTCAGATAGGTGGTCGCGTCGATGAGTTCGAGGTAGGTAAATATTACCAGAAATACAGTGAGCCACCATTTTGCAGCGCGCCCCAGGGCAAACGCGAGTGCGGCCATGATACCGAGCAGCAGCAAGCCATTGATGTAGGGTAGGGGGAGGGGTTTTATCCAGTCAAAACCCGGATAGGAGAAGTGAAATGTTGGTTCTGTATAAAGGGGCGCTGCCCAGCCCAGGATGAGAAACCTGAGCATACTTGCAGCCATTACGAGCCCAAACCCGATTCTGAAAATGCCGAGCACAAGCGGGTCTGTTGTCGAGCGCAAGCTCTGCAAAAGGCTCATGAATCGCCGTCGTTGTCGCTAAACGTGATGCTGACACCCAGCCAATTGGCGAGATCTGCTTTAACAAGCCTCAACAGTTGCCCTGTTTCGGCATACGCAGGCATCAGGGCATCGGGATTGTCTTGTACAAGGGCTTTCAATGAACCTGTCTGGCCAGAAATCTCTGCCTCAAGACGGTCGAGTTGCGCAAGGATAACTTCACCTAATGGACTGCCTTCAAACTCTGCGTCAAGCGTAACAAGATAATCATCGAGGCCTGTGCCACCGTTTGCAGTTATGATGGCTCTGAGTGCATCTACTTCAGCTGAAAACAGCTGGACAGATACTTCAGCATAAGGGGCTTCGACGCGTTCGGGACGAGGTGCTGTATTAGGGTCATCCGGGTTCCGAGCGATTCCCAATGGGGCACCAAGTTTAACATGCCGTAGGTCTTCAGCAACCATAGCCATTTCGTTTACGATCCGAGAAATAGAACTTTGCAGACTCCTTCCTTCTGTATTGGCAAGTTCAAATGCTGCCAGTTGGTTGCCTCCATCCCTACTCCAGGTCTGTGTAAGTTCGCCTGCTTTGGAAGCCACATTTTGTGCAACCGCAAGCACGTATGCTCGGCGTTGGCTGTCTGCACTCATGCGTTCGATGACGGCAGTTGTGCCCCCCTCAAATAACAGGTACTCCAGGCCGGGGAGGCCTCGTGAACTTGATCCAAGTCTTTCGACATAAGCCTCATTTACGGTATCTGTAGTCGCAATGGCATCTTCAATAAAGTCCACGTTGGCAGGCCACGTGTTGATGCGGTTATGGAAAATTCCTGAACGGACGGGCCCTGGTAGATTGAGCGCCGCGAGCTTACGCCAACTGACGGCGGCTGATACCCAGGCATTCTGAGCTGTTTCGAGATTCGGCTGGGAAGGATCTGATGTAAACGCTACTACTGCTCGCTGGAGTGTTGCAGCATCTTGCTCAAAAGCCTTGTGGAGCGGATCGATGACGCTATTTGCCAGGTCAGACAACAGGGCTTGCCGAACAGCAGCGCGATCGTCTTCGCTGCCTTCTGAATCGCAAGCCGCCACTGCTCCTGCCATGATGCAGCACGCGATGAGTCCGTACAAGACACGACGGTTAATTCGATCGAAATACATAAGAATCACAATGAATGAAGAAAAGCAACGAGATTATCCCGCTGCTGCTGATTTAGGTTGCGAAATTTTTCTTTGGCCTGCTCTGCTTCCCCACCATGCCACAAGATTGCTTCAACAACATCACGGGCGCGGCCGTCATGCAGAAGTTCAGTATGGCGGTTCACGGTAGAAATCAACCCGATCCCCCAAAGGGGTGGGGTTCGCCATTCTTGTCCGTTTGCTTCGAAAGTTGATAATCCATCTGCCAATCCTGGCCCCATATCATGCAAGAGCAAGTCTGTGTAAGGGCGAATTGTTTGATTCGAAAGTGCATCGGAAACAGTGCTAATGCCTGTTTCAAATACTGGCACATGGCAGCCGGCGCAACCCGTTTCATTGAACAGTTGCTTGCCTGCAAGTACTTCTTCAGCATCCCAATTGCGCCGTCCCGGGACTGCCAGCGTGCTCGCGTACAATTCTACATGAGCCAGATTTCGATCTTCAATTTCTGGTGTGCCTCCGCCCGGTGCATCACTGCAGGCAGACGGAGATTGGGCGCAGTTTTGATTGGGGAAAATACTACTTGTAATTCCCATGTCGCCGATAAATGCAGAAGCGACCTGCTGTCTTATTGTGGGTTGTTCTCCTTTCCACCCAAAACGGCCCAGGGCATAAGATGCTGTCTCAAAATTCCAAACCTGGTTGGGCCGTCCTGAGATGCCGTCTCCATTTGCATCCGAAGGATCAGCGTATGCAAGAATGGATGCTTCCGGGATTGCTTCCAGCAAGCCAAGCCCAGGCATCTGGTTGGCAACACGCGGGGATACGGCAAGGCCTTCAATAGGGCCAAACGCTTCATCTTGGAACGATAAGACTGGCCGGCGTAACACGTAAGGCGTGCCATCTCCAAAGGTACCAGCTACCTCTTCATACTGAAGAATAACGGTAGCCTCGGTTTCTACTCCTAGAATAGAATTGTCTTGTATTTGGGTGCCGTAGCGGGCATCTGCAACAGGTTCGCCAAGTGGTGTTAGGCCACCCGGTACACCCAAACGCACCAAATATCCCGTTGGACTTTCCCCGTCGAATGCGGGACTTCGGCCCCTTCCATCTTTGAAGTGACAACCGGCACAAGACCGTGCATTGAATACAGGTCCAAGGCCATCACGCGCGGTCGTAGAGGCAGGGGATTGAACCCAGTTCTGATTAAAAAAAGAATTTCCCACACCGAAGAAGAGCTCCTCTTGGCGAGCCAGCCCCGGTGCGGGAAACCCAAAAGCGTTTACGCTTTCATCAAAAATAGTCACATCGCCGCCAGACAATGCTTCTCCCTCTTCTGGCTCCAATACACCTGATCCGCCAACATCGCAGCCGGCGGGAATCAGGAGCAAAAAAGCGATAGAATAGATTAAGAAAAACCGGCGTGTGACAAACGTAATCATTTATTCAGGCAAATCCGTATTGATCGAGATTCCCAATGCTGTTGCTGCAACAACGAAGCTATCTCCAAGGCTTTGCAGAGCATCTACTGAATCTAATACGTCTTGCTGACTATCGATTATAGCACGGTCAAATGGAACAGGGATCGCATTAACAGACTGTAGGGCGGCACTCAAAAGAGCCTCTGTGTCATTTGCAGCCGTTTCATCAACTTCTTCTACAAGATCAGCAATCGAAGCACCGCTAACAGTCGAGCCGTTTGTACGCGTATAACTGCCTCGGTAGACATTAGCTACACCCTGTGCATTGGTGATAATATCACGATGGGTGTTGTCAGAGAAGCATGAGTGTTCGTCTTCCTGGTTTTGGTTGTTCACTGCAACAAACATGCGCTCTACGGCCAATTCTGACTTAGCAAGCGTGCCGATAGCTGTCAGCATGTTACGGAGTGCCTGATCTGGATCCAGGGAAAGGAACGTTGCGCGGTAATTGCCAGAAGTACCAGGATTCCACTCTGTTACCATGTCGTTTAGATGCACCAGGAGTAAGTCAGATGCAGCTACCAGGTAGGCCGCACGCCGGCTTGCATTTGCTTCCGTGGTATA